>CAIMDR010000029.1 GCA_903839795.1 uncultured Methylococcaceae bacterium
AATCAGTTAATCCTGTATAATCAACAAATTTTTCCGTAACGCAAAACACCTTCTGTGATAACTCAGTATTCTAAAGTCTCAGTCATTGCCCCGGCCAGATTACACATGGGGTTTATTGATTTAAGCGGATCATTAGACCGTCATTTCGGCAGCATCGGTGTTGCACTGAATGAACAGGCCACGCGGTTATCAATAACCCGTGCCGAACAGCGCACCATTACCGGCCCTTCTGCAAAACGTGCGGATAAATGTCTGACGTTGATGTGCCAGGCTTTAAATGTCTCCGACAAGTTGAGTATAATTATTGAAGCCGCTATTCCTGAGCATGTTGGTTTGGGTTCCGGTACGCAAATGTCGCTGGCAATTGGTTCGGCACTTAATGCCTTTTACAACTTGGGCCTGACGGTTCGCGATATTGCGGCGCTGATGGATAGAGGTTTACGGTCAGGTATCGGGATTGGCGTTTTTGAGCAAGGCGGCTTGGTGGTTGATGGCGGGCGGGGTAAAAAAACCATTACACCCCCTGTTCTGGTGCATTTGGATATACCCGAAACCTGGCGTTTTATTTTGGTTCTTGATCAGCGCGGACAAGGTTTACATGGTCAGCAGGAAATACAGGCATTTAAAGAATTACCGCCTTATCCAAAGCAGGAAGCCGAGCGTTTATGTTATTTGTTGTTAATGCAGGGTCTACCCGCAGTGGCCGAAAATGATCTCACTAAATTTGGTGAAGTCATTACCCGTCTGCAATGTTCAGTCGGCGAGCATTTTGCTTCTGTTCAAGGGGGCGTTTTTACCAGTCCGGAAGTGGCGGAAGCTATGCACTGGTTGGCTGAACAGGGGGCTGTAGCCATTGGTCAAACCTCATGGGGGCCAACCGGATTCTGTGCGCTTGACGGGGTCGCATTAGCCGAAGCGATGACACAAGAGGCCAGACAAAAATTTGCCCATTTTGATAACCTGACTTTTGTTACCGCAAGCGCACGCAATAGCGGTGGAGATGTTTTTGTTGTTTAGAGTCGGCCTATTTTGTAATAATCATCAATAAAACGTCGGCTATGTTGGTGCTGACTGGGTCAATGCAGGGAGTCGTTTTATGGATTACAGCACAAAGAAAGCAAAAAAAATGAACGATCAACAAGACATTCAAGGTTATCTGGCTGATGTTACAAGATTGCTGGCTCGTCATAAGTTGGTGGAAGATTTGGTGCATCGACAGGACATGCCTCGCCATGATTTGGTTGAGAGTCTGGTGCAAAAACAAAACAGGGTGGAGTTTCAGCGGCTGTTGGATCAACTGGATTTTCAGACTGTCGCCCGTATCTTGGAAGCTTTATCCGCCGACGACCGACAAATCGTTTGGCAATTGATCAGGGATGAGAGAAAAGAGGATATCCGGCGTGAGGTTTCGGGTTCTGTTCGTGCGCAACTGGTTGTTGAGATCAAGTCCCGGAGTCGGAGTACGATCATTCGGGTGTTTGATCTTCATGACGGGCGCTTGAGGCAGATTCCGGTAGAGTCTAATGAGGATCTGGTCGGTGTTAACCCTATCTGGATTGATTTGGTGATGCCCGAAGACGAGCAATTTGCTTGGGCAAGTGATGTCTTTGGTGTCGATTTGCCCAATCCAAAAGAATTGACTGATTTGGAGACCAGTGCCCGTTTTTATGTGGAAGATAATGGCGAAGTGCATTTGCGCTCGGATTTTCTGCTTGACCGGAAAGACGAGTCTCGCAACGTGGCGGTGGAGTTTATTCTAAGCAAAAACACCTTGTTTTCGGTTCGGAACAGGGAGTTGCCGGTGTTCCGCTTGCAGCGATTACGGGCAAGGGCAGAGTCCGGCTATGTAACGGGCGCCAAGGATGTGTTGTTGGATCTTTACGCGGCCGAGGTTGAATATTCAGCGAATGCGCTGGAAGATGTCTACGCCGAACTGGAAGATGTGGGCACACAAGTGTTTAAAGCCCAGATGACTGACGATGACGCGGCCAAGATTCTATCGATTATTGCCGAAGAAGAGGATCTTAACGGACGTATTCGTCGCAACGTGCTGGATACTCGTCGAGCCCTGTCCTTTTTGATGCGAGGCAAGTTTCTTTCGGAAACGCAACATACCGATGTCCGTGAAATTCTGCGTGATATTGAATCCCTGGATGGGCATACCGTGTTTCTTTTTAACAAGATTAACTTTTTGATGGATGCCGCGATTGGTTTTATTAACGTCAATCAAAACAAGGATATTAAACGCTTGACGATAATCAGTGTCGTTTTTATGCCGCTTAATGTGTTGGCCGGTATTGGCGGTATGTCTGAATTTACAATGATGACAGAGGGCGTGCCGTGGCCCGTTTCTTACAGTATGTTCAGTATGGGTTTGGTCGTTATCGGTTTTATGACTTTTATCGGCTTGCGGTTTTTCGAAAATCGTAAAGTAAAGAAACCCCCGGCGGACAGTCGACGACTATTATGAGTTGTGGCGCTAATTAATCTTGCACACCCGACCTGCAAGTATTGGTCGGGTTTGACAGGTTATGGATGTACTCATGACTATACCTGAATGTATTCTTATTATTTCCGGTTCAGGACGAATGTTGGCGCAGGCGGCAAAAAACGCTGGATTAAAGCCGTTGGTGATTGATTTATTTGCTGACCTTGACACGCAATACTACGCCGAAGCTTTTAAGCAAGTCCCTTCGTTGGCTGAACAGGATTTATCTGCGGCCGTGGATTATTTTATTGAGCGTTATGCCGTGGGTCATTTTATTTATGGCAGCGGTTTTGAATATTATCCGGAAAGCCTGTGTTATTTAGCGAGTCGGTTACGGTTGCTGGGTAATTCGGCGGATACCTTTGCCGCGCTCCATGATAAATCCGTATTTTTTTCCCGTCTTGAACGGTTGGCTATTCCCTATCCTGACGTTTGTTTTTGCCCGCCAGTGGCTGCTGATAAGTGGCTGGTTAAGCCGATGCAAGGGCAGGGTGGTTTGGGGATAAAGCACTATCAACCTAAAGACGCCATTGATTCAGCGGTTTATTGGCAAAAATATCAGGCCGGCACGCAACATTCCGTACTATTTTTGGCGGCCGGAAAAAAGGTACAAGTGATTGGTTTTAATACCCAATGGACGATTGCCTTGAGTGAAGCTCAGGCCTTTATTTTTTCAGGGATTATAAACAGTTGTGAGCTGTTGGACGAACACAAAGAACGGATAACGGCTTGGCTGCAACAATTGGTCTGCGAGTTTGGGCTAAAAGGGCTGAACTCGCTGGATTTTATCCAAACGGGCGATACTATTTTTGTCCTGGAAATTAACCCGAGACCCTCGGCGAGCATGCAGTTATATGACGCCGACTTATTAATTCGGCATATCAAAGCGAGTCAGGGTGAGTTAACCGATTACGCCCCTTCTTACGCCGGTTACGCGGGCTATCAAATCGTCTATGCACAGCAGGATGTCATGATTCCTGATGGCTTTGAATGGCCTGATGGTTGCATGGATTTACCCGATTTTGGCGTTATGTGTCGCACAGGGCAGCCTGTTTGCAGTATTATTGCCCACCAAAAGCAGGCGCATTTAGTAATGAATGCGCTACAGATTAAACAATTTAACTTACAAAAGGTTTTTAACACCCATGGAATATAAAGCTAGCGTTAATAAATTAACCCAACCCTTGGTAAAGCATCTGCTTGATAACGCTGATAAATTACGCGTTGGAATAGAGATGCTGGAAAATGGCTGTACCCTTGTTGATGCGGGTATCAAAGTGCCGGGTGGTTTGGAAGCCGGACGTATTATTGCTGAAATTTGTCTGGGTGGCATGGGCACCGTCACGATTAACCACAGTACTTATACCAATAACTGGCCGTTGTCCGTGACTGTCCATACCGGTAATCCGGTCTTGGGCTGTCTGGGCAGTCAATATGCCGGTTGGAGTTTATCGCATGAGAAATATTATGCACTGGGTTCAGGCCCTGCACGAGCCATGGCCACCAAGCTAAGAGACGGCAAGCAAGAGCCTGTTGAAGAACTCTATAAAGAATTGGATTATTTGGATACCGCCGATGCTACCGTGTTGGTGATTGAGAATGATGCACTTCCACCGCTGGCCATTATTGAAAAAGTGGCGGCAGCGTGTAACATTGATCCGTCAAAACTGACCATTATTGTGACACCCACCAGTAGTCTGGCGGGCGGTGTACAAGTCGTGGCACGCGTGCTGGAAGTGGCTATTCACAAGGCACATGCCTTGCATTTTCCTTTGGAAAACATTATCGACGGTAGCGGCAGTGCACCGATTTGTCCTCCACATCCCAACTTTGTTAAAGCCATGGGACGTACCAATGATGCCATTTTGTTTGCCGGACAAGTGCATTTGTTTGTTAAAGGCAGTGATGAAGCGGCAGAAAAATTAGCCAATGAAATGCCCAGTTCAACCTCTAAAGATTATGGCAAACCGTTTGCAGAAGTATTTAAACAATACGGCTACGACTTTTTTAAAATCGATGCCCTGTTGTTTAGTCCTGCCAGTGTTATTGTAACCGCCGTTGATTCAGGTAAAAGTTTCCGTGCCGGAAAGTTGGATAACGCTTTGTTGGATCAGTCATTTGGTGCATAAAAACACAAAATAATGCTTTATTATACGATCAAGTTTTGTGTTTCCGCACTCATCATTGTACTGATTTCGGAAATTGCCAAACGCCATAGCGGCTTTGCTGCGCTGCTGGCTTCATTGCCGCTGACGTCGTTGCTGGCGATGATTTGGATGCATGTTGATGGTATGGAATCAACTCAAATCGCCACGCTTACCGGCCAAATAGCTTGGCTGGTACTGCCATCGTTGTTGTTTTTTATACTGTTTCCGGTATTGATTAAACAGGGCTTGGGATTTTGGTTGAGCTTGGGACTTTCGGCAACAGCGACCATCACCGGTTACTTGTTATTATTGCCGTTGCTACGACGATTGGGAGTGCAGTTATAAACATGGGACGTATCGCCATTTTTACCGATGATCCGGGTTGGCATGGCAAACAATTAAGCCTTGCTTTTGCCACTCTGGGTTATAGCAGTGATTTTGTTTCTTTAACACAGTGTAGTTTTGCTATTAAACCGGGTCAAAGTCCGATAACTATTCCCGGCTTTGAGTATACCCTTCCAGACGCCGCTTTTGTGCGCGGTGTCCCCGGAGGATCGTTGGAAGAGGTCGTGTTGTATCTGGATTTTCTTCATGCTTTAAAGCTGATGGGTATTCCGGTTTACAATGATGGTTATGCAGTAGAACGCAGTGTTGATAAGGGCATGACCAGCTTTTTGCTACACAATGCAGGACTGCCTACGCCGTTAACCTGGGTTTTACGCAATCGGGATGACGCGTTAAGTATTGCAGAAAGTGAATTGAAAAAAGGCAATTTGCTGATTACCAAGCCCTTGTTTGGCTCACAAGGTGAAGGCATTCGACGTCTTGAAAAAACAACCGATTTAATCTGGTTGACAGGGAGTCACGGCGTTTATTATCTGCAACGTTTTGTACATTGTTTCGGAGAGGGCTTTTCAGATAATCGGGTGTTTGTGGTTAATGGCCTCGCGGTTGCGGCTATGCGCAGGCGCGGCAAATCTTGGTTAAATAATGTGGCGAGGGGCGCCCGTTGTGAGCGGATTGAGCTGGATGCTGAAATGGCTGAGTTAGCGGTTAAAGCGACAGCGGCCTTGGCAATGGATTACGCGGGCGTGGACATTATTCAGGATAAAGACGGGTCGTATACGATTATTGAAGTCAACAGTATTCCGGCCTGGAAAGGTTTGGAAAGTGTTTGTGATGTCACCATTGCACAAATTTTGGCAGATGATTTAATCAATCGTTACGTTAACCCGTTATGATTTCTCCACAACAACTGAGTAAGCTCTATCAAGAAGCCTGTGAAGTCGAGTTACAGGCATTTAAGCCGGGTAATGTAAGTGTCTATGCGGACGGGCATGATATGACGGTTGCTGATTTTAGGCTCAGTGCCCAAGTCAGCGCCGCTCCGCTCTGTAATCTTGATTATTCGCTGGGTGAAAAAATATTTTATGCCGTTAAGGCAACCCGCGAGGCGGTGTTTTGTAATACCAATTTGGGGATTATTTTACTGTGTGCGCCCTTAATTCAGGCGATCAGCCATATACGGCCGGATTTGACGTTAAGACAGGCATTAAATCAGGTTTTAACGACTACAACCCTGGAAGATGCCGAGTGGGTTTTTAAGGCTATCAGGTTGGCATCACCCGGTGGTTTGGGCAGCTCTAACGAGCAGGATGTGGCAGAGAAACCCTCGGTTAATCTGGCTGAAGCCATGCGACTGGCCAGTGCAAAGGATCGTATCGCCCTGCAATACATGACCGGTTATCAAGATATTTTTGATTTTGCCGTCTTGATACATTACAATGCCACGAGTAAATGGGGTGATCAGGAATGGGCTGCTGTATCCGTTTATGTCGGCTTGTTATGCCAATTTCCTGATAGTCACATTGAAAGAAAATACGGTAATAAGTACTCGGAAATGGTAGTTGCCGAGATGTCTCATCTTTCAGATGAATTGTCTAAAGCTGAAAGGCCTGAACACACACTGCCGTTACTTTATAGTATTGATCACGCTTTTAAGTCCAAGGGTATAAATCCCGGCACGATGGCGGATATGACGGTAGCAACGGTATTAACAGTATTTTTAGAAGAGGTTATTAAGTTAACGCTTCGCAATAAAAATCTCCCCACTTAATGGTTGGGAGCGAATAAAAACTCGATATTAGCTCGAATTTTTCATTTTTTCTTCATAAGGTATATTTAACATGGCAAAGATTAATAAAGTATTAATTGGTGAGTCTTTAGTTGGCGAAGGCAACGAGATTGCACATATCGATTTGATGGTAGGACCCCGTGGTTCAGCTGCTGAGTCTGCATTTGCAAACGCATTAACAAACAACAAAGACGGTTTTTCTACTTTGTTAGCTGTTGTTGCTCCTAACCTGATGGTTAAGCCTGCAACTATCTTATTCAACAAAGTAACCATCAAAGGTTCTAAACAAGCTGTTCAAATGTTTGGTCCTGCTCAACGTGCTGTTGCTATGGCTGTTGCTGATTGTGTTGAAGACGGTACAATCCCTGCTGACGAAGCTGATGATTTATTCATCTCTGTTGGTGTATTCATTCACTGGCAAGCAGAAGACGATGCGTTGATTGAAAAATTCAACTATCAAGCAACCAAAGAAGCTCTGAAACGCGCTATCGCCGGTTCACCAACTGCTGCTGAAGTTGTAGCTGCAAAATCAACTGCTAAACATCCGTTCGCAGTTAACAACGAAGGTTAATTCCTTGACTTGATGCGTTAACGCATCTTGT
>CAIMDR010000030.1 GCA_903839795.1 uncultured Methylococcaceae bacterium
GCCCGGATAGCCCAAGGTACAACCTTTGAATTGTTGCTCCAGCAAAACGTGAAGTTGGGCACCCGTCAAGCTCAGGGTAACCAGAGTATTGCCAAAGGGCTGCACGGTAAATGCCTCACTGTAGGTTACCTTACCATCGCCTTCGCCGACCGTACTGGAGGTATAGGATAAATCAGCCCGAATACCGTCTGGATTCATAAAGGCCACCACGGCATCACCCACCCCGTTTCCTTGGGTTTTGAGCAACTGCGCATCGGCAATCACATCGCCTAGCGTGGATTCTCCGGCACTATTAGTGGTTTTAGTCAACGCGGCACTGAGGGTGCCAAGCACACGATTGGCTATGGGTATGGACAGTTCCTTATAACGGTTTACGATCGATTTAATCGCAGCATCCGGTGTTATGTCTGTATGACGATGATCGACAGCGATATTGGTTGCCGTGACGGTGCTGACGTCGCCGGTGGCATTATCAACCTTCATTGTGATATCGGTTAATAATCGGCCTTGCGCATTGGCGCTGGTAACCGGGATCAGACGGCCATCCCGGTTTGCGATTTGGCAATTATAGGCTTGATGGGTATGGCCTGAGACGACCAAATCAACAGCATCATCCAGTTGATTAACAAGAGTTCTAATCGGTGACCCTAGCAACTGGCCCGCGCACTGGTTAATGGTTGAAAGACTCAGTGTGGCCGGCACGGTTCCACCTTGGTGAATCAGCACCACAATGGCTTCAACACCCTGCGCACGAAGTTTGGGAATCAGGGCATTAACGGTTGCCGCTTCATTCAAAAAGGTCAAGCCTGCCACACCGCTCGGGCTAACCAGGGTGGGCGTTGTTTTTAAGGTCATACCGATAAAACCGACCCTGTTTTTAATGGCATAAGCGGGAAACAGTGTGTTTTTCGCCGCTGATTCTATGACGTTGGCAGCCAAAAATGTAAACTTGGCACCTTCAAAAGGTACAGGCGTGCCTACCTCAGCACCACGACAAGTGTTGATATGAGTCGGATGACAACCGCCATCTTGCATACGTTTTAGTTCTGTTTTACCTTCGTCAAACTCGTGATTGCCGACGGCATTAAAATCCAGGCCAAGACGATTCAGGGTTTCAATGGTGCCTTCGTCATGGAACAAGGATGAAATAAGCGGGGTTGCACCGATAATGTCACCCGCAGAAACAACGACTACATTCGGGTTTTGACGCTTCAAATTGGCGATATAACCCGCCATCCAGTCAATGCCACCTACAGAAACATTCGTTGATGATGGACTGGTTGGTGCTTGCTTGAGTGTTCCCGGTGCTTCCAGTTGGCCGTGGAAGTCGTTGAAAGCAACAATTTTAATGGTCGTTGTGACCGGATGGGTACAACCCAACACGGTTAAGCCCAGTGTCATAGCCAGTGAAAGATGATTAAGTGTCATGATGCCTTCTCAAAAATATTCGTGTTGGGTAAGTTGCAAAAAATAAGAATCCGGTAAGCTTAATTTTTTATTGAAAAGAGGCTCTCTCTGGTTGTGAAAAAAATTTCAGAGTATACTTTATCAAAAATTTTATAGGGTGATTTGGTTGAATTTGTTGACGGTAATTGTTGCCGGAATCAGGCAATGTAACCCCCGCTTTTATTAGTAATGAATACCCCACAAATCACTATAACTCACAGGATTGGTTGGTTATAGTGAGTCTTTTAGTGAGTTGCCCTTGTCCGAAAGGATTAAAAGAAGTGATCATGAGCAAGATCTGGCATCAAAAACGTTCTCAACGAAAGCAGTATTCAATCACAGCATTTATGTCTGCACTATTGGCTACCCACTTTAGGCGGGACAAGCAGCAAGGCTTAACCGTTCGCCCTGAGCTTGTCGAAGGGTCGTTCATGGTTCGACAGGCTCACCACGAACGGCTTAACTTTAAATTGTCCCGCCTTAAGTGGGTAGCCGTACTGTTCATGGTTTGTGCTGTGGCGTTTCCTCTTGGCGCTGCCGAAACGCCATTGAAAAAGGCTTCCTTCATGCTGTTGTGGGAACCACAGGCTCAGTTTGCCGGGTATTATGTGGCGCTTGATAAGGGAATCTATGCACGTAACGGCATTGACCTTACAATACTTAGAGCAGGGTCTGGGCATTCTCCCGCTGAAGCGTTAGAGAAAGGCACTGTCGATTTTACCCTTCTTTGGTTATCTGCCGCTCTACAGCATCGCTCTGCAGGAAGTGAGTTCGTTAACTTGGCCCAAATTATTCAGAGCTCGTCAAAGATGTTGATTTCAAAAAAGACGAGCGGCATCAAAACCATTGCCGATATGGATGGCAAAAAAGTGGGGTTGTGGGAAGGACACGGAGATGAGTCAATACTGTTTCGTGCTCTCTTCGCAAAGTATGGCATCAAGGTTCGAGAAGTGCGCCAGTCCCACACCGTTAATCTCTTTTTGCGCGGTGGCGTCGATGTAACATCCGCCATGTGGTTCAATGAGTATCACACGATTATTGATTCGGGGGTCGATCCTGATGAATTGAATGTCATTTTCCTTAGAGATCAGGGCATGGATTTTCCGGAGGATGGAATTTACACAAAAGAAAAAACTCTCCATAAAGATCCTGCCTTGGCAACCGCCTTTGTTGCCGCATCGCTGGAGGGATGGCGCTATGCTTTTGATCATCCTGACGAAGCACTGGACATCGTTCTCAAATATATGCACGAAGCCCAATTACCGGCTAGCAGGATGCATCAAAAATGGATGCTTGACCGGATGCGGGATTTGATGATGCCAGTTGCTCCCGAGGCAGGATTCGGACAACTAAAGGAGCAGGACTATCTGGCCGTATGCCATGCCCTACAAAATGCAGGTCTGATTCGCACTTATCCGGACTACGCGACTTTTTCGTGGAGGGCTGATGCCTGGAAAAAATAGCATTGTCACCAGACTCGCTTTGGTTATCACGCTTTTTAGCGTGGTTATCTTTGCCGTGTCGCTCGGTTATAATTATTACCAATCCCGCGTCTTTCTGCAAAAGGAGCTGGAAAGCAATGCCCGCAACCTGGTTATGTCGCTGGTCAATCGAATAGAGATACAGTTGACTGCGGTTGCCAAAGTGACGGAAGGGGTTGCCCACTCGCTTGAGACAGGTAACTATAACGGGCAACGGCTCCATTCCTTGCTTAGAATGACCATGGAAAACAATCCCGAAATTTATGGTTCGGGCGTCGCCTTTGAACCCTATGCTTTCAGTGCCACAGCAAGACTGTATGCGCCCTATTATTATCGGGAAAAAGGGAAGATTGTTTTTAGCCATCTGGAAAAGAGCTATCAGCAAGTGCCTTACTTGTATTGGGATTGGTATCAAATTCCGCGTGAGTTGGGCAAACTCGAATGGAGCGAACCTTATTTCGATGAGGGCGGGGGCAATATTTTGATGTCTACCTGTT
Source organism: uncultured Methylococcaceae bacterium (assembly GCA_903839795.1). Lineage (GTDB taxonomy): Bacteria > Pseudomonadota > Gammaproteobacteria > Methylococcales > Methylomonadaceae > Methylobacter_C. The sequence goes on from CAIMDR010000030.1 coordinate 3,425, forward strand.
CGACCCCGTTCTACGATAGAACCGGTGGAATAAAACAACTCAAGGGAATTGTAGAATCAGACATTTCCCTCGATTCTTTAACGGCGCTTATCGCTTCCGTCAAGATACTTAAGACGGGTTATGCTGCACTCCTTTCCCGTAACGGGATGATTCTAGCCCACCCGGTGCTAAAAGACGCCATCATGAACGAAACGTTCTTTAGTATCGCGGAAGCTCGCAATGATCCCTCGCTTAGAGAACTCGGCAAGAAAATGATCAAGGGCGAGTCCGGCTTCGTTCATTACACCAGCTTGGCAGGCTTCAAGAGTTGGATGTATTACGCGCCTATCCCCTCGACCGGTTGGACGCTTGCTGTCGTTTTTCCTGAGGCAGAGCTTCTGGAAAACATCAGGAAGTTAAGCATGACCATTGCGGCGATGGGGGTTGTCGGGATATTGCTACTGACCCTGGCAGTCGTTTACATTGCCAGAGCCATCATAAAACCGCTGCAATTATTGACTGTAGCGACCGATGACATCGCTTCCGGAAACTTTGACGTGGCATTGCCAATGGCGAGGTCGAATGATGAGGTGGGGGTTCTTACGCACAACTTTCAGGTAATGAAGGAGTCGCTTAAGGAATACATCAAAAATCTGACCGAGACCACGGCCGCCAAGGAACGCATCCAGAGCGAGCTTAAACTCGCCACCATTATCCAGGCCAGCCTGTTACCGCGCATTTTTCCGCCCTTTCCCGAGCATTCCGAATTTGAAATCTACGCATCGATGGTTCCTGCCAAAGAGATTGGCGGCGATTTTTATGACTTCTTTTTCATTGACGAGAAGAATCTTTGTTTTCTTGTTGCGGATGTTTCCGACAAGGGTATCCCGGCTGCGCTGTATATGATGGTGGCCAAAACCCTGCTAAAAACCGAAGGCCAACGTTTGGGTGAACCTGATAAAATACTTTTTTCGGTTAACAATATTCTCGCCTCGGATAATGAAAGCTGCATGTTTACCACGGTGTTTTGCGCCATACTTGATATTACCAGCGGGGACGTGCGTTTTGCCAATGCCGGACACAATCCTCCACTGATTATTGACTCGCAGGGCGTAAAGTATCTTACTGTGAAACCGGGATTTATGCTGGGTCCCCTAATAGAAACTGTCTATGAGACTGAACAAATCACTTTAAAACCAGGGGATACCCTGTTTCTTTATACCGATGGCGTGACTGAGGCAAGAAACCCAACAGAAGAAATGTATGGTGAATCGCAGTTACTGAAGGCTTTACAACGGGCTCCAAAAGAAAAACTGGTAGAAATGATTCATTACATAAGCACAGAACTGACACGCCACGTCAAGGGTGCGCCCCAATCAGACGACATTACCATGCTGGCGATAAAAATGACGTCAAATAAAGTCCTTATAAACGTTGCAGGGAAGGGCACATGAAACAAAAAACACTGTTAATGTTAATAATTCTGGCGACAATCCTGGAAACTTTCAGTAATCATTTGGCAGGCTATGCTTTCGGTGCCAACACAGCAACGGAATCTTCCTCATTCCTCGCCGAACTCGTCAATAGTTTGTACCGTCATATTATCCAGGAAAACGGCTATCTTCTAATCTGGGACGGATTAAAAACGACCGTTATCATTTCCGGGTTCGCGATACTCTTTGGAACCGGGTTGGGTGCGTTGATCTGTTTTATGCGGATGTCGAAGCGAACGGTTCTCAACCTGCTTGCCAAAGATTATCTCACTATCCTTCGCGGTATTCCGATTCTGGTTTACTTGATGCTGATGTTTTATGTTGTCTTCGCTTCAATCGATATTAATCCGGGGCTGGTGGCTATTATTGCCTTTGGGATGAATTTTGCCGCCTACGCGTCCGAGATTTTTAGAGTCGGCATTGAGGGAATA
>CAIMDR010000031.1 GCA_903839795.1 uncultured Methylococcaceae bacterium
ATATAAAATGATAGCGATGACAATTGTCGCTCCAATTATCGCGGGTAAAAACTTCAGGTTCCGCATAGTGTCCTCAAATAGATAGTATTGTTAACGGTGCCGGGATTATCTTTATTTTAACGGGTTAAAGAATAGACATGACATACTTGAGCATCACCCCCCATCGCCCTCCATGAGAGGATTTAGGTGACGGGGGCAATCTACTCAAGTGTGTCGTGCGTGTTCCCAAGTTAGATCTAAATCCATTAGATCTATTAATGTCAGTATTCTAACACCCAATAACCGGTTAGTAATGATTTAGAAGCCGACGATTAGATTTGTTCAAGCAAACGAACACAAGCACAGCAATATTTAATTTAGATCATTAACCGGCTTTTTGAATAGTTTCGTAGGCTTTGCTGATTTTCTGGGTTTTTTCTTTGGCCAGTCGCATCATTTCTTCAGGTAAGCCTTTGGCGACCAGTTTATCAGGGTGATTTTGGTTCATTAAACGTCGATAGGCTTTTTTGACTTCAGCCATAGTGGCGGAAGAGGTTAAGCCTAAAACACCATAAGCATCTTGCAAACTGGTTTTATGTGGCGTCTTTGGGGTATACGAACTGCGTCCATGAAAACGTTGTTGAGCTTGCCATTGTATTTTTAAGCGTTCATAGTCAAAGCGGGAAACTCTGAGTTGACCGCAAATATGTAACAATAGTCTTTCTTCGCTAGCAGCCAAGATGCCATCAGCATAAGCTGCCTGTAGCTGGATATTCAGAAACATGCGTAGTAAATCGGTACGTCGATGACATTCTTTGTAGAATTGACTCAAGACTTCATCGAGTGGAAAATCGGCTTGCTTACCCTGTTGAAAAAGATTGATCGCCGTTGCTCTCATGTCACTGGTCAGTGCCATTTCCTTCATGACGCGATTAGCCAGCGAAATTTCTTCAGGAGAAACATGGCCGTCAGCCTTGGCAATATGACCCATGACGGAAAAAGTGGCCGAAAAAAAGGCCGTTTGAACCCGTTGCTGATCACCGGTACTAAGGGCTTCACCGGATTCTATACCCGTCAAACCCTTACCGAATTGATGCCCGACTGACGCGCCTACAATGGCACCTAAAGGCCCGCCCAGCAAAAATCCGAATGCTCCGCCTACCGCCGTGCTAAACCAACTCATTGTTATCAATCCTGTTCCGTAAAGAATAATGGTAAAATTATAACATTAGGCGATATCGAAGAATAAAAATACCCGAATGGCGCAGGAAATAGCCAAAAATCCTCGCGAGTCGGGTAAATTGCCTTAACTCTTATTTTAAAATTTAGCGAGGACTTATGACCGCTCCAGAAGCTCTATACCAATCAACGCTGTCGTCTCTAAAACTCCGCGCCAGCGGAAAAGTTCGTGATATTTACGATATTGACGATAAGCACATGTTAATTGTCACCACGGACAGGCTTTCTGCCTTTGATGTAATTTTACCCGATCCAATTCCCGGCAAAGGCCGTGTGTTAACCCGGATCTCCAATTTCTGGTTTAAAAAGTTGCAGACTATCCTGCCTAATCATTTAACGGATATTCCGCTGGAGCAGGTTGTACCTGATGCGGCTGAACGCGCCGAGATTGAAGGACGAGCTATTGTCGTTAAGCTATTAAAACCGCTGCCGGTTGAAGCCATCGTGCGTGGCTATCTTATCGGTTCCGGCTGGAAAGATTACCAAGCATCAGGGATTATCTGCGGCATCAAATTACCGGCGGGTTTGCAGCAAGCGCAGCAATTACCTGAGCCTATTTATACGCCATCGACAAAAGCAGCGGTTGATCAGCATGATGAAAATGTTTCTTTTGAACAAACGGTTGCATTGATGGGGCAAGATCTGGCTGAGCAGGTGCGTGACGCCAGTTTGAAATTGTACAAAATAGCGGCAGACTATGCCAAAGAGCGGGGCATTATTATTGCCGATACCAAATTTGAATTCGGGGTTGATGAGGCCGGGGTTTTATATTTGATTGATGAGGCGCTAACGCCCGATTCATCAAGGTTCTGGCCCGCTGACCAGTATCAGGTAGGTATCAGTCCACCCAGTTTCGATAAGCAGTATATTCGTGATTATCTGGAAACGCTGGACTGGAATAAAACCGCGCCCGGCCCTGCATTGCCCCCGGAAGTTGCGGCATTTTGTGCGGAAAAATACCGTGAAGCGGAAATCAGGCTAACTCAAGATTTATTAAAATGAGCAAAAAAACAGCATCCGAACCGTCTTCGTCTGATAAAAAGAGTGCGCCCCCTGATTCGGTGCCGCTTTTTGTTGATCTGGACGGAACCCTTATAAAAACCGATTTGTTAATTGAAAGTGCGTTCTTGTTATTAAAAAAACAACCGTGGATGTTGTTGGTTATGTTGTACTGGCTGGCCTTTAGTAGGGCTCGCCTTAAACAAGAAATAGCGTTACGCGCGGTAGTGGATTTTAGTGCCTTACCCCTACAAAAAGAGTTTGTTGAGTTTTTAAAAAACGAGGCCGTGCAGGGGCGAACTTTATACCTGGCGACGGCCTCGGATCGAAGTTTGGCTGAGCCTGTAGCCAAACGTCTGGGAATTTTTAAACAGGTATTGGCCAGTGATGGGCACAGTAATCTAAAAGGCACTCGCAAGTTGGAAGCCATACTAAGTTGCTGTAATGATTCGGCATTTGATTATGCAGGCAATGCGCGTGTTGATCTTGCTATCTGGGCCAAAGCGCGTCGAGCCATTATTGTCAATCCGGATCTTGGCGTAATGACTGCCGTCAGAAAGCGTCGTTATGGCGTAGAAAAAGTATTTGATGATCGTCCATCGCTTACAAAAACATGGCTGTATGCAATTCGACCGGATCAGTGGGCAAAGAATCTATTACTGGGCGCACCTGTTTTGACCGCACATGCCTTTAATTTTTCTGCGATTACTCAGGTAGCTTTAGCGTTTCTGGCTTTTGGTCTGGTCGCCTCGGCGACTTATGTACTGAATGATTTACTGGCTCTGGCCTCTGACAGACATCATCCAGACAAATGCAAACGCCCCTTTGCCTCGGGTAATATTGATTTGGCTTCAGGTATTTTAGGAATGTTGGCACTGTTCGGTGCAGGTTTTGGCTTGGCCGCACAATTGTCAGATTACTTCCTGTTTACCCTGCTGGCTTATCTGGTTTTAACGATCGGATATTCATTTTACTTTAAGCAAATTGTCCTGATAGATGTGTTGTTACTGGCATCACTTTACACCATTCGCATTCTCGCGGGCGCTTATGCCATAGAGATGCCGATGTCATCATGGTTACCGGGATTTTCCATGTTTATTTTTCTCAGCATGGCATTAGTCAAACGCTGCGCTGAATTAATAACCCTTCAACACTTGGCAACCAAAGATAGGAAAGATAAGATTTATCAGGCCTCCGATTACCCTATACTAAGTGCGATGGGCGTTGCCTCAGGTTATCTGTCAATAGTGGTGTTAGCCTTATTTATTGGCAGTCCGGCGAATATTGGCAAATATACCTATCCAGACTTGTTGTGGCTGTTATGCCCTTTGATGGCTTATTGGGTGTCCCGACTGTGGTTAAAAACGGCACGAGGCGAAATGCACGATGATCCACTGGTTTTTAGCTTAAAGGATCAGGCAAGCTGGATTGTGCTTATTAACATGCTGATGGTTACTTTGGTTGCAATATGAAAGAAACAACCCTTTTCAGAGGCTGTTTGACAACGGCGCAACAGCATTAGCCTGTTGCCAGGAATAATTATTTCCCTGTAAGCACCGATTTCTTGGCACCTACAGGGAAAATAATTAAACTATCTGTCTATTTTTACCGGAAATAAACCGGGTAATAACTGCCCGGATTACCGACCTTGACTAATAGGTGTGACTGTACTTTGGACGTCTATCTGTTTTTAAAAATCTGTCTTGTTTACTATTTATAGCTAAGAAATACAGCAACAGCGATAATAATAATTAACCCGATTGCCATGACTACCGCCATTTTTTTGCGGCTACCTGTTTTTAGCAAGTCTTCTGCCTTATCGTCTATCAGGCTTACACCTTCAATTTGGGCATTAATGGCTTTGTATTTACCTCTATTATCTTTGGCAATTTGGTAATAAATCACATCACCTGTTATGGGTCTTCGACTTACAGCACCTAGTGCAGAGATATGTATAAAAATATCCTTCCCACCATCATCCGGTTTGATAAAGCTGTAAAACAGCGTGGAAAAATGTCCAGGGGATCGGGGAAAACAGCGTCAAAAACTGTCCACCCTGATATGTGTCATGATCCGGTATTTTACCGGAGCAACCTTGGATGTTATTTATGGATTTTATTGCCGAAATTAGAAG
>CAIMDR010000032.1 GCA_903839795.1 uncultured Methylococcaceae bacterium
GCCTGTCGAACCATGAGCGACTTAACCGCTCACCCTTCGACAGGCTCAGGACGAACGGTTAAGTCTCAACTATGTCCCGCGTTAAGTTGGTAGCCTATAAAATTAAGCATTATCAATGCCAAACATTAATACCGTTATTTTTCAATCGCTTATTAAACTTCATTTTTTAGATACCTGACCTTTGCCCAAACAACGGGCATTAAGGCATGATGAGCATCCTAACTTTGTGCATTTTCCAACGGTTTTTCCAAATTCATGCCTCGAAATATGGAGCACCGTTTAAAGACCACCAAGGACGATGCCACTTTTTTATACTGACAAAACTTGGCCACCAGTTTGGAAAGCCCTTTAATGTCACGGCCTGTCGCATCCGGAAAGCTCTCGACTAATTGGTTGATTAAGTATTCATCAACATCCAGTTCAAATTGATCAATCATGACTCGCCAAATTTGGCAGCGTGCCTCTTTGTCCGGCGGGTAATACTTAATCAGGGCGATACAGCGGGACACAATCGCTTCATCAATATCATCAACCCGATTAGTCGTTAAAAAAAGCAAGCCGTTAAAATATTCAAGCACCCTCAAAAACACCCCGACAACGGCATTCATGGCAATATTATTATCCCGACGCTTGATATAAACATCAGCCTCATCAATCAGCATCACAGCCCCCCAACGCTGGGCGCGGGTCAATACATCTTTTAAGGCTTTTTCCATTTCGCCGACATTAAGCCCTAGTTGTCCGGAATGCACCCGGTATAACGGGCGCTTGATAATTTCGGAATAAACTTCAGCCGTTAAGGTTTTACCCACTCCGGCAGGCCCTGCACACAATACCGTGGTGCCGCCTGATTTACCTTCCACGATATCATCCATCAAGACATCCATTTCGGCGGTCAGAATATCAATCAAATCAATCTGTTCTTCACGCAAAATCAGTTTTTGTTTTAATTCCGGTTGATAACGATAGGGCTTGATGTCATTCACATGCACCCATAAATGATGATGTAATTCCAGATGAAACATCAGCAAATAACAATGTACCGGTAGTTCGGTAAACAAACCCTTTGGTATCTCGGTTTGCGAGGCTTCAACCTCGTTCTCAACCTTGCAGTCATAACGATTGCTTTTTGCGGCTTTGCGCAAATACTTGGCCAAAATATCACCTTTGGCATCCACCGTTAAAGCCCGTTCGCTAAGGATACTTTCATCACACACCAAGCGTGCCGTTCCACCTTCGGTAGACAAGACCACGACATCTTTACGGGCCCAGTCTGTACTGCGATGGGATGCGGTAGGATCTTCTGCATAAAACCCGGTGCCTTTACCGGAAAACTGTGCACCGGACTGGCCGCACCACTCAAAATAGCGCCCGGCGGCATCGTCATAAGTACTGATGAGTTCAGGTGTTTCTTTAAGAAAACCTTTAGCCGCAAAAATTTCGGTAACGGTTTTATTCGCGATGTCCCGTGCTCGGATAGTGATTGTTGAAACGGCTACTTTGCCTTTGGCATTGGCTTTGAGTTCAAGTGTAACTCGTCCCGTTTCTTCCTCGCCTGACGGTGTAAAATCCAGTCGAGTGACTAGATAGGCCATGGGTTTTCCGGCAACATTGGCTTGAAATAACCACCCACGTATCGCGTTATTGATAAAATATCGGGCACAAGCCGGTAACAACATTTCAAGATCATCTTCTTCAAATCTTACCGTGTCATCGTTCATCGCTTTTTGTAGCGTTGACAACTGCGCGGCATGACCTTGCATTGCCGTACCGGCTTTTTGGTAAAGCACCTGCAAAAAACCAAGCTCGGCATTAGACAATTGCTTAAAGGACACCTCGGCTTTATTACCAAAACGCAGTTGATCTTTCAATGCTGAAAGCCCCGGGAACTCATTAACCATGGCTTCTACATACTGACGCTCAATCTGAAGTTTCATAGGCTCTCTTAAATCATAAAGTTGGCAATAATGAGAAGGGTAGGCATAGCACTGACGGCTGAACCCCGAATCTTGCAGATAATTATCTTTTAAAGACAGACAATGGCCGGTCGGGATTGGTAACCTCGCCCCATACACATCATCTTAAAGATATTACAGAACACGAAGTTCACGAAGAAAAACCAAAGCAAAATCTTCGTGTTCTTCGTGTCTTCGTTGTGAAATGTCTTAACTTGATGTCTATGAAACCGGGATTGTAAGTTCCGTCACGATCCAGATTCCCTTCATGGATAAATCGCCACCAACGGAATTA
>CAIMDR010000033.1 GCA_903839795.1 uncultured Methylococcaceae bacterium
GTGAACTCTGCCTGAGAGGCAATATAGCGAAGTGTGGCTGAAAAAGGTTTGTCCGGAAAGGCATCGGTATAAATTTGGGCGGGCAGTCCCAGGCGAATCTTACCGATTTCTTTTTCCGGCACATAGACTTTTAAATACAGCTTATCCAGATCAACAATATCAAACAACGGACTACCCGCAGCGACCATCTCACCATTGTCAACAATGCGTGTCGTAATCATGCCCGTTGCCGGTGCCTGGATAATCAGATCATTCAATACACTTTGCGCTTCTGTTAGCGCGGCTTCTGCCTGCGCCACCTTGGCTGTCATGGCTGTGACATTATCCTCTTCTGCCTTAATCTGATTCTGGCCCAGATGGGCTTCAGCCAATTGTTTCTCAGCTTGGGTTCGGGCTGACTGTGCCGTAAGATGTTGGGCCTTTGCTACTTTCCAGCTTAAATCCGCCTGTTCGCTACGCCGTCTTTCTACGGTCTCTCTTTTTAATAGCTCACGAAACCGCTCAGCGTCTCTGAGCATCTGTTCTTCATTGGCAAGACTTGAAGCCAGCTCGGCATGGGTATGCTTAAGCCCCGCTTTAGCGGTGTCAATCTTTAACGGGACATTTTTCTTAAAAACGGACAAGGCTGTTTGAGCCGCTTTCAGTTCCGCTTTTTTGACATCCAGAGCCGCTTTGGCTTGATTCACTTTGGCAAGAGTCTGGGCATCATCCAGCTTAACCATCACTTGGCCTTTTTCAATCAGGTCACCTTCTCTCGCCAGCAATTCAACGACTCGCCCCGGCCACTTGCTTGACACGGTGTAATGATCACCCTCAAAGCGGCCATTTGCCTGCACGAGTCCTTCCGGGAAAGGCGGTTGTCGCCACCCTAACCACCAAGCGGCCACTCCGATAAGCAAAACGCCAATAAATAGGGTAATGATTGTGAGTGTTTTTGTTTTCTTTTCCATAGTTGCCGGTTTTTGCTGGATCAATCGTGTGCAAGTTGGATTGGCTGATTACAAAATGCCTATTGCACGCCGCAAATGCAAGGTTGCCAACGCCGCATCATAATGTGCATTATTAAAATTATCATGGGTTCTGGTGCGCAAATCTTCCGCCTGAATAACGTCGGTGTTGGTCGATAAGCCCTGTTGATAACGATCCGTAGTCACTTTCATATTCTCATCTGCTTGAGTGATGGCTTGCCGGGTGACTTCAATACGCTTTTGCGCTTCCAGACTATCCAGCCAGGCCTGACGTACTTGCAAACTGATCATGCTGCCCAAATCATTGCGTTGTTCTTTTAAGGAAAGTGCCTGCCGGTTAAGGGCATCACCACCATGTTGGGTACTGCCGTCAAACAATTTCCACTGCATGCCAACATTGACCATCCACAACCCTTGGAATACCTGATAACGGTTTTCCTGATATTGATAGCCGCCATTAACAGCAACCTGTGGCAGATTAGCAGCTTTAACACTTTGAGCTTGCTGTTCCAAGGACTCTATTTGCTGCGCGAGCACGATTAATTCCGGACGTTGAGTCAAGGCGTTATTGCTAAGTTCGGCTAACGTGCCTTTTGGCATCTCCGGAAACTGGGGCGATAGCCTGACTGCCTCGGCAAGATTGCGATCCAGTAATTGATTATAACGAGCCCGTGCACTATCAAGTTGGTTGGTTGCCTGCGTAACCAACTGCTGTGCATTAGCCAATTCAACAGCCGCCGCCAATAAATCATTTTTGGCAACCACACCCTGATTATAAAGATTTTTTACATCCTGATGATGAGCCGTCAAATTATCGACATGACTTTGCGCAACCTGCAAGGTACCTTCGCTGCGTAAGACAGTTATATAAGTGTCCGATACCTGCATTTTGATCGTTAATGCAGTGCTGGTTTCGTTGTGCTGCGCGGCCTGCAAGGCGGCTTCGGCGGCATTAATGCTATGACTGATACGGCCACTGGTAAACACAGGGACCGAGGCGATGGCTTGGGCTTTCATGCTGCCGGCTTGATACGTGTTAAATTGACCGGTCTGACCCTGAAAATCAGCTTTTGCAGCCTGTGTTACATTATATTGGCTATAACCGGAACCCACATTGAGTTCTGGAAGCCGTTGCCCTTGCGCGGAATACAACTGTTGTTCCGATGCGCTGGTATCCGCTTTTGCGGCTTTGAGCTGATGGTTATTTTCAATAGCAACAGCCCAGGCATCTTCCAGCGTTTCTGCGCTCGTTGCGGGAGCAGAAAAAATCAGTAACCCGCTAAGCAGGCCAATTATCAGTCCGTATTTGTTTAATAACATCGCCTATCAATAGCTTGGCAAAAAAATGACGGGGATTATCGGTTTTCAACTTAAGTGGATGTTATCTTTAAAATCGTGCAGCCTTAAATTGGAAGCCGGATTATCAACTGGATTCGTTGTCGTTAAGGTTTTTGAAATTACACCTTAACGCACAGAAAATCAATACGCAAAAAATAATACGCTGGCTAAAGTATGGTTCAGACTCAAAATAAAAGCTATCCCGGCTCAATAAGTTTTCATCAGGCCATCCAGTGTCAATCCACAACTGGGCACAAAAGCCTGCATAAAAAATATAACTTCCGGTTGCTCAGACTCACCAATCGCTTGAGCCAGTTGTTGTGCTGCGGTTTCAAATTCGGTATTGCCGGCCTTTAATTCAGCCTGACATTTAAGATAAGCGGATATTTTATCAGCAGCCTTGATGATTTTTACATGCGCTTCCGGCATATTCTCATGATGAATCAGCGCCTTAAAATCTTCGAGAAGTTCGGTCGGTAAAAGAGCCAGCAACTCCAGTTCGGCCTGTTTTTCTATCTGTTTATAGGCTGCATTGATTTCTTTGGAATGATATTTGATAGGCGTAGGCAAATCGCCCGTAATCACTTCGGTAATATCGTGATACAACGCGGCGGTCGCGACAGCATTGGCGTCAACATCACCGTCGTAGTAGCGGTTTTTGATCAAGGCCAGGGTGTGCGCAATCACAGATACTTCCCAACTGTGCTCCATGACATTTTCTTCATGGGCATTACGCTTAAGCCCCCAGCGTTTAATCCATCTTAGCCTTGATAAGTAGGCGTAAAAACTACTTGTTACGGTTATCTCTTTCATGATATTGATTTTCCTACTTTTTAAGGCTGCAATCTGGTATTGTGGTCAGTTAATGTAATCGACAAAAGTCTATTAACAAAAATAAATCATCGGGTTTCTTTGGTTTTTATCATAAAAAACACAAGGCAAAGCATAACACTTCATGCCATTCGTGGTGAGACAAGCTGTTAAAGTATAACTATTCAGTCCCCCCTCTTTGAAAAAGAGGGGTTAGGGGAGATTTTATTAGATAAATCCCCCTCAGTCTCCATTTTTAAAGGGGAAGATGAATAACTACTTTAATAGTGCTATGGTGTTTACAGTCAGTGGTAGGGTGCGCATCGCGCACCTAAAATCGCATCCACTAAACGGTTTTTATTTGCACCACAATCTATTATTATTTTCTACCGGGTATCTTATTGGGTTTATACTCTGGTTGTGGTGCGCGATGCGCACCTCAACTTAATGATTCCTGTAGGAGCGGGGCCCATGCCCGCGATATAACGAAGCCTTCGCGGGCATGGCCCGCTCCTACGAAGCGTGTAGAGACTATAAAGTGGGGGTTATTTGTTGCGAGGTATCTATATGACGGTAAAAATATTCAGACGTAAAGGCTCCCATACAAGCTATGGGAGCCAGACAGCAATAGACTACCGGTTAAACAATCTTGCCGCTCTGAATCTGTTTAACAGTAGTAACCAAACGATCAATTTCTTCGTAGGTGTTATAGAACGCCAAGGAAGGGCGTACTGTGCTTTCCAGGCCAAAACGACGCAAGATGGGTTGTGCGCAATGATGGCCGGTACGGACAGCAATACCCGCCTTATTTAAAGCGACACCTATATCCTGATTGCTGTGTCCTGCCAGTACAAACGACAACACACTGGCTTTTTCAGTAGCCGTACCAATCAAGCGCAAGCCTTGAATGCTCTTAAGTGCCTCCATCCCGTAAACCAACAATTCATGCTCGTAACGCGCAACATTTTGGATACCGATTTTGGTCAGGTATTCAAGCGCCGCCCCCAAACCTACAGCATCCGCAATGTTGCCGGTACCGGCTTCAAAGCGGGCAGGAGCAGGCTGGAAGGTGGTTTTTTCAAA
>CAIMDR010000034.1 GCA_903839795.1 uncultured Methylococcaceae bacterium
TAGCCAGGCAATAAAAGGAATCTCCACTTGACGGTTTTAATTCGTAACGCCCAATTAACGGACATAGATGCGCTGGTCGTGCTGGAAACGGCTTGCTTTGAAACTGATAGACTAAGTCGCCGCAGTTTTAAGCATTGGCTGGCCGCAGATCATCGCGCGTTACTGGTTGCCGACGTAGAAAAAATCGTCGCCGGTTATATTCTTATTATTTATCATCCTGGCACGCGACTGGCCAGAATCTATTCGATTGCCGTATCTTCCCAATACCGGGGTTTGGGGCTTGCCAAACAACTGATGACCGCAGGCGAACAAGCCGCTAATGAGGATGGCCGGTTATATCTGCGTCTTGAAGTGAGTGTGGACAATACACCGGCAATCAAACTCTATGAAACGCAGGGTTATCAAAAATTCGGTATCTACCGGGATTATTATCAAGATCATAAAGACGCGCTGCGTTATCAAAAACGTATTCGCCGCTATCGCGATACCCTGCAACATCGCTCAGTACACTGGTTAAGACAAACCACCCCGTTTACTTGCGGGCCTGCGGCCTTGATGATGGCAATGCACGGCATCAACCGCGCTTATCAGCCCTCACAGGAAGAAGAAATCAATCTATGGCGTGAAGCCACCACTATTTTTATGACCTCCGGACACGGTGGTTGTCATCCTATTGGTTTGGCTTTGGCGGCCAAACGCCGGCAATTTTCTGTTGAAGTCTGGATAAATCAAACGACGACGTTATTTATTGATGGCGTTCGAAACGAAGAAAAAAAGCAGATCGTTGAACTGGTTGATACTTGCTTTAAGCGCCAGGCAGCAGAGCAGGGCATTACCCTACATTTTGCCAATATTACCCAAAATGAATTGATTGCTGCTTTCAAAGCGGGAGCCATTCCAGTGATACTGATTAGCACTTTTCTGTTGGACAGAAAAAAAGCGCCCCATTGGGTGGTGATGAGCGGCTTTGATGATGATTGTTTGTATATGCATGATCCCGACCCCGATGATGGCCGCCAAAGTGAAATTGACTGTCAGTTTATTCCCATTGCCCGCGAAGATTTTGACCGAATGTCTTGTTTTGGTAAAAACAGATTAAGGACAGCGGTGATCATTTGGCCGGGATAGTCTAAAAATCATAAGTATCGATATTATTTCTACATCTCCTTCTCCAAAGGGAGAGAAGCGAGGGTTTTAGGTTGGGATGCCGGGAATGTAATTGCTTTTTTACTCCCCTCAGTAATAGCACCAGTGTTGCTCAACTATTCTGCATCTATTCATAAAAGTTGCCATATCCAGCCTTTTCTCAGCAGGAGAGAGTGCTTGTGTTTGGCGTAAGTAATTGTTTTATAATGCCTAAAAGTTGCGTAGATAGCTATGCCTAAAAAGGTGTGTAAAATTATTTTAAAAATACAATACCTATACAAAACTTATACTATACTTGAACAGCAGTGAGTGTTTATCTGTTAGATAGGATGTTCGTGAAATATTTTCTGGGTAAGCCAGCGCGTATAGTTTTTTAGAAATTAAATTTCCATTCACGTTGTTGTAAGCTCATACAGATAACATTTCTTGAAGGGATGGTATCTGTTAGTATCGAAATTATTTATCTGAAAATTTATAGGTACGGTTTTATCTCTTTTTGCAGATGCTCAACTGAGCTGAGCTAAGTTGCTGGCTTATTATGAAAGATGTTTAAAACAATTTTTTCATTTCTAAAAAAACTCTACTTTTTATATCATTATAATCAACTATGATTGCTTAAGAAGGGTGCTTAATAGCCTGTATATTAATGTGTTGTAACTATTTAGTCTCCCTCTTTGAAAAAGAGGGGTTAGAGGCGATTTTATTAGATAAATCCTCATTGCACCCTCGCTATACTCTTCCTCTTTTTCAAAGGGGGGGAGAGCATAACGAGGGTAACCGATCAGAGCCCTAGATTAAACGGCAGCCAATTCGGGTATCTGCGGTAATTTTGGAATATCACATCCTTGTCGGCGCAATTTGATGACATCCCGAATATACAATAATGGTGAGCCA
>CAIMDR010000035.1 GCA_903839795.1 uncultured Methylococcaceae bacterium
ACAGGTAAATAAAAGGGCTATCAGTTTGGGTATAAGCGGGCTAACCGCTTGGGCTGTTGTTGGCAATAGTGTGTGCTGTGCCGGAAACGCTTTTCTCGCTGACGCCAGAAAAGTCTTATTCCAGCCTACAGAATTGCTGCGCGATAGTGGGTTGGGTTAATAGTCGTGTCAACAAGCACAAAAAAAGCCGCACCGGAAAATCCGGTGCGGCTTGAAAGGGCTATCGAAAGCGCAGGTTATCGGTGCCTGGTTTAATGAGGAACCTAAGTAACGATAAAAAGCGCTTGGGGGTTAGCGATAGTTATTAACGTGTTACCAATCAAGCTGGATACGTGATTCAATCATGTCCAATTGGCCGTTATTCCAGCCTTGGGCAACCGTATTCACTGTTCCAGAATTGCCATTTACAGAAGGAGACTGAGCATTTTGTGTATTAATATCCAAAATGTGAACATAGTCAGTCATGACACGAACATGTGAAATGGGGTACCAGTTGAGGCCAAACTTAACCGTGGATGCTTTACCGCCTTGAATCGCTTTGCTGTTTAGATCAATTGCATCATAACCTGCGGCAAGTTCCCATGCACCCCATCCGCCTTTCATATCAAAGTTGTGATTCGGTTTTATCCGATCCCAAGCGCCGGTTTTAGACTTATAATTGCGGGATTCACCGGTTAAAAAGTAAGTCATATAGCCGTAATAACCGCTCAGATTATTATTGGAATTATAACCGTTGCCGCTAACATCCACCTGGATATATTCCGCTTGAGCCGAAAACGGCCCATAAACCAGTGCTGATTCTGCACCAAAACGGAACACATGATTGGCTTGTAATGAAGAGGCTGCTCCCTTAGTATCTGAAGTCAAATTGCCTGTATTTAATATGGCAGTTCGATCGACGTTGCTGTTAACTGTGCTGGCAAAAATTAGGCCGCCATTACTTAATGTATTATTACCAGTATAATTGTTGTTGATGTTGATGTACGAACCCGAAGTGCCCACATGCAGGAACTTGGTTTTGCTTTCCATCCACGGCAGGCCGGTTACACGGGCGTTGACTTCCCAGCTGGTATCACCTGATCCGCCGCTACGACTGGGGCCATTGAAGTTGCTTTGAGTTGCGCCTGTGCCATACGCGTTGCTGTACTGACCAATACCTTCGGTTTGAAAAGAAGTGGCCGCTTGCCAGCGATCCTGAGCGTAGAAAGCGCCTGCTCCCACTTTATAGGTATTGAGGTTATCGACGAAGGCGTTGGTCGCCATGTTACGTTCAATGAAG
This sequence comes from uncultured Methylococcaceae bacterium, assembly GCA_903839795.1. GTDB lineage: Bacteria > Pseudomonadota > Gammaproteobacteria > Methylococcales > Methylomonadaceae > Methylobacter_C. The sequence continues at coordinate 1,280 of CAIMDR010000035.1, forward strand.
GTAGTGTAACGGTTACTGGTCGCTTCTTCCATGCTGAACGGCTCTTTAAAGGCACCAAACCTGACGTTAAACGGCTTGGAAAACGCATAGCTAATGTAAGCATCCGTAATGCCTCCAGCAGCATTCGCACCCCGAGTGAAATCATACTCAAATTTGTAACCGTAGTCTTTGAAAAAAGTCCCTTCAACACCTAAACGGGCACGTCGAAGCGTTGCGCCATCGTTTAATTGATTCGAGATTCCGGTATTATTTAAAAAAGAAGATTGCAGTTGCTGATTAACATTGGACTGTGAATCCACCTGCATACGTCCGTTAATGCCGGCAGTAAAATTACCGTCTTTAGTTGCAAAATGGATGCCATCGCTAAGCTTAACATGAACCGATTCAGGACCTGACGCTTCTGCCGCATGTTCTTGAAGGGCTTTTATTTCGTTGGTTTTTAAATCCAAATCCTGTTTCATGGCGG
>CAIMDR010000036.1 GCA_903839795.1 uncultured Methylococcaceae bacterium
ATGCCCACGTCGCGACTAGTGCTCGTCATTAGGTTAGCTGTCTGGTCTCAGCTATGACTATCAAATACTCATCTTTTTAAATAACCCTTCTGGAATATGTTTTATAATCAACATAATATATTTCCATAGCCCTTTGGTATAAAGCACATTTTTCTTTTTCTGTTGCGCTTGATAGATAGCGTTGGCTACGGCCTCGGGTTGAGCTGTTAGCTTGGCTGGCAAGTCCATTCCCGCCGTCATTTTTGTAGCCACAAAGCCTGGCTTGACCGTTAAAACATGTACACCTGAAGCGTAAAGTCTGTTTCGTAATCCGGATAGGTAAGCACTTAAGGCGGCTTTGGCAGCGCCATAAATATAATTGCTTTTACGTCCTCTATCACCGGCAACAGAACTGATGCCAACAATAAAGCCGAATTTTCTCTGTTCAAAATCTTCAGCGATTAGATTCAATAAACTGACTACTCCGGTGTAATTGGTATTGATGATTTTTTGTGCTTCATTAAAGTCAGTTTGTGCTTGGTCTTGTGACCCTAAATAACCCACGGCAGTGATAACACCTTCCGGCTTTTCTGGTAAGGCATTATAAAAAACGGGATGAGAAGCTGTGTCTAAAATATCCAATTCTAAACACTGAACCGTTTGGTTGGCTCTAATGGCTAAGTCCTTTGCAAAGGTTTCCAGCTCGCTTGCCTGTCTGGCTGCCAAGTATAGATTGTAGCCGTTTTCAGCATACTTTTTTGCAATTGCCTGAGCAATGTCACTTTTTGCGCCAATGATTAATACATAGCTCATGTTATAGTCCGATTCGGGTTGATTGCAATGAATTGAATTTTTCGTGCATGTGGTATTGATGTCTTAGTGCTCTAAAGGTATCAGTTTGTGGGTAGCCTTGTTCAAAAACAGCCCTACTAACTCTCACATCTTTTGCTAGATAGATGCGTCCACCGTACTTTATAACCAGTTGATCTAATTGATCCAATAGCTCAAACAAGCCTTTTTCTATTTTAAAGTCCAAGGCCAGGCTATAGCCTTCGATTGGGAAGGAGAGGTAGTTGTTATTGGCTTTACCATAGAGTTTTAATACCGCTAAAAACGACCCTTTACCCGACTTTGAAATGGTGCTAAGTATGGCTTCCAAGCCTTCGTAGCTATTTTCTTTTGGCAAAATAATTTGATATTGGGTAAAGCCGTTTTTTCCGTAAATCCGGTTCCAGTGACCGATTGCGTCAAGTGGATAAAAAAATGTATCGATATCGACCTGTTGCTTCGATATTTTTTTGAATACTTTGCCATAATAAAGCCGGTTAAAGAGCTTTACGGTCAGTTTATTTAATACGAAACCGGGAAAATTGAAGGGGATATTTAGCTTGCTTTTGGGATGATAACTATGATTGCCGTCTTTACCAAAGTCACCGACCATTAACAAGCATCTCCCCAAGCCCTTATCTTTAGCCAAACAATCTATCCATGCAACGGAATAAGGTTCACATTGATAGCGCTCAAAGGCGGCAAAGGTTTCTTTAAGGTTTCCGGTTTTAATGGTGGTTTGATTGATGTACTTAGAGTTAATGCGCTTTAGCGAAATACTTGCATCCAAAATCACTCCCGTAAGCCCCATGCCTCCGCAACTAGCTCTAAATAACTCGACATTATCCGTGTGGCTACATTTAATAATATCGCCACTGGGTAACATTAAGTTAAAGAACTCGACACATTCACTAAAGCATCCCGCGTTATGATGGTTTTTACCGTGGACATCACTGGCTATTGCACCGCCCACCGTAATAAGCTTTGTACCGGGAGTTACTTTCAAAAACCAACCTCTGGGTACAAAAACTTCAAGTATTTCGGCCAATAATACCCCGGCTTGAACGTGGAGCTGACCGGTTGCATCGTCAAAGTCTAAAAACAGGTTGTGAGGCTTTACCTGAATAATGTTTTTACTTAAGGCAGAGTCGCCGTAACTGCGGCCATTGCCATAAGGAATTAAATTCTCATGATGATCCAGGATAGTTTCAAGGTCTTTAATGCTAGTAAACGGTAAGGCCTTATTTTCCATCCGTGGATAATTACCCCAGCTAGTCAAATTCATTGAAATTGCCGTTTGAACACAAAATTTTTATCCAAGAAATATTTCATTATATAGCCAATGGTTAGGCCAATAATTGCACCGACATATTTAGCACCTTCCTCTTTAAAGTAGATATTAAATTCAATTTCTGTCCCCCAAAAAATGACCGTAGTAAAGATACCGGTAAAAGTATAGGCAATAAATTTTTTTAGGTCTTGGGCTTTGCTTTTAGGGGTATGATAAAAAATAAATTTCTTATCCAGAATATATTTACAAACCAAGCCAACTAAGGTGCCTATAAACATGGCCAGGTATAAACTACCCATATCCGCATAGACCAACAAACTCAAATATTGAAATAATAAATTAAATGCGGTGGCAATACTAGCAAACAATATGTATTTGAGGGCGATCATGAATAAAGGATCCAGGCAAAGGCGACAATCCACGATACCAAGGTCAGTTGTATGAAAATATCTCTAAGAATAATTTTGGTAGGTGAGCCGCTGTCTTGTTTTACAAATGCGATCTGCATATAACGCATGATGCCTATAATCACAAAAAGTGCCGTTAAATAGAGATGTTCATTATGAAGTCGTTGAACCACTTCAGGTGAAGTGGTGTAACTAATATAGGAAACAATAACGACCGATGCCATAATCATCATGGCAGTATCAATAAATTGGACATTATAACTGTCAATGACTTTGCGCATTCTTTTACCTGTGTCCAGAAATAGCAATACATCATCACGACGTTTGGCTAAAGCGAGAAACAGAGCCAGTAAGAAAGTCATAATCACAATCCACATGGAAAGATAGATGCCGGTGGCGGCGGCACCAACAAAAAGCCGCAAAACAAAACCTATTGCAATAATAGTGATATCCAGTATGGCAACATGTTTAAGATAAAAACTATAGGCTATGTTTAGCAGGATATATCCCGATAAAATAATAGTTGCCTGTATTGAAATCGTAAACATTAAGTAAATACCACTGGCTGCCAGGAGTAGCATTAACAAAATGGCTATTTTTTTTGAGATTGCCCCAGAGGCTAAAGGACGATTTTTCTTTTTCGGGTGGAGTCGATCTTCTGCAATATCATGATAATCATTTAAAATATAAATTGCACTGGCCGATAATGAAAATGCGATAAAAGCCAATAGAGCGTTTATCGCCAGCGCAGAGTTTACAATTTGTCCTGCAAAGAAAAGGGGTAAGAATATGAAGAGATTCTTAACGTACTGATGGGGACGGATTAGAATTAAGATATTTTTCATGTTTGATTTAAACAGTATGGTTCGATGTGAGATAGAGTGGGTAATCAAATTTTAACTTACCACAAAGAAAATAAGTCATACTGCGATAGCCTCTGGCTCAGCATTTAGTTAGTCGATTAGTAAGTTTCAGTCAAGACTCCGATTTACTAAGCCTTGGCACTTCTTTAGTCAGCGTCAATATAAAGAAAAGTATTGACGAAAAAATCAGCATTGGGCAGATATGGCGCTGATACCCAAAGCCAACAATATAGGGTGCGGAATAAGCGCCAATAAAAAGAAAGTACCAAAGTGCAAAATTATCCACTCGTCTATATTTCCACAGCTCTCTAATTGCCATTATGACACCTGCGAAAAAAAGCACCCTTAAGAGCGTAATCCAAAGTGTGCCGGCAATTAACGATGCTTCGTTATAATTTTGAGGCTCGGTTGCGGGATTTGCACTTTGCCGGAACGGGACTTTTCTGGGTTCAAGGTAAAAGACATACACCTTCCTCAAAGTGAAAGCCAAAGCATCAGCGGGGTGCTCTTTGATCCACTGCTCACCCAATTGCTTAAAATAGTCATGCCATTCCCACTCTCCCTTAAACGGAGGGAAGTGTAGGTGCCAATTTGGTAAAGTAAATCTTTCTCCACTATTCAGGATGGCTTCGCTCGAATCAATCAATCGATCGAGGTGGATTTCGGGATAGATCTTGTAACTGTAAGCATTTTGTCCACGGTAAAAGTTTTCACCGTTATAGGATGATCCTAAACGAACTGTACCATGGTAGTTATAATTAACTCCCCCCCACCAGACCAAGCCAAGCAGAAAAGGTAAGAATGCAAATAACCGCATCCACATAGGCACTTTAAGCAGAACTAGCGGCGCAAGGATGGTTATAATGCCAAGAAACAGCATTGAGGCTTTAAGAAAGTAAAGTGAAGCTCCAAACAGCAACAAAAAAACCAGGATCCAATGATCGAAACCGGAAAGGGGAAGTTCAGATCTTCGTTTAACTATCAAGGCACCTAACAGCAAGAAGTAAGCCGGTAACAAATCAATGAGCAAGCTCTCTTCATAGTGGATACTGATAGCATGCTTCAGATATTGAGGCCCAAGGAAAAGAAGCGCCGACAATGCAACGAGAGCCAGACGGTGTAGTGGATAGCGGTTTAGTGTGCGCGAAAAATAAATTACCGCAAGCCATAGTAAGGAAGTGAATAACACGGTTTTTGCGATAGCTATGTGTACTTGTTGTAATCCAATTACTTTAGCAAGAGAAGCATACATCAAGGGCAGTAAAGGCATTCGCGTGGCAACTCCGCAAAAGTCGAGCCCCACCGGGACACCACAGGCTTCCAAAGAGCCCCTTTCATAAAGGCTGGTGATGACAGGGCCAAAACCGTATTCCATCTGTAGAATGCTTCGATCATAAGCACCCTCTTTATAAATCAAGAACAATTTAGCCAGAAAACTTAGAAAAAGAATGCCTGTCAATAACCTGGCGGTTAGCGTTGTGCCGGGCGAAAAGCGATCGAGGGTTGGCTTGATTGATTTCGAGAATATCAGCATAGGATGAGGAGTTGGTTATTTACAAGTCAGCTTGTGTTTTGATGAATGCTAACTTGCTTTTGATTAAATTAATAAGTTTTTTTGTTCTTAATATATCCAACTGATATATCGCCTGCGCTAAGGAAATCAATTATAGACTTTCAGAAATTAAATTTCCAAAATCCCTCAAAAATTCACAAAAATCGTAATAAAACACGTTTAAAATACACGCATTTACAATCCTTATAATAAGCCTAGCAATGATAACCTTTTCCAAAGAATTATTGACAA
>CAIMDR010000037.1 GCA_903839795.1 uncultured Methylococcaceae bacterium
AAAACTCTCACCGCGCCATTGCAACCGAGTCCTAGACCCCAGACAACATCATCCGGGGAGCGCATATCATAGAAAACCGTCTTGGCTGTTCCGGTCTCAAAAACCGGTAGCGCCTGTTCTACCAAGTCCCGCTCAAAACAACCGCCGCCCAGCAAGCCAATCAATTCACCGGCTTTTGTTATCAACATACGCGCACCCGCTTTTTGATAAGTCGAACCGGAGGTTTCGATAATGGTTGCCAGTACGCAATTTTCGGTTTGCTGATTTAATTGCCGGTAGGCATCAATCAGGTGATTGATTTTATTAGCCATGGTTTATCCAATCTATTTTTTTAAAGTGAGTTGTATGCCGTTTTTCGGCTACCAACTTAATGTGGGACATAGTCGAGACTTAACCGTTCGTCCTGAGCCTGTCGAAGGGTGAGCGGTTAAGTCGTTCATGGTTCGACAGACTCACCACGAACGGCTTAACCTCAAGCTGTCCCGTCTTAAGTTGGTAGCCCGATTTTTCAGCCATTGTTTTTTGCCTGTCAACTCCAGCTCAGATCAGTGCGCAGTAACGGCAATTGACGAACGCGTATGCCGGTCGCGGCAAAAATCGCATTACACACAGCCGGTGCCAAGGGGGGTAGCGCAGGTTCACCCAGACCGGTGACCGGATAATCGGTTTTTAGAAAATGCACATCGACCCGAGTTGGAGTATCGGCTATGCGAAGCAGCGGATAATCACCAAAATTACTTTGAACAATGCGTCCTTTCTCGATATTTAATTCCTGAAACATAAGCGCACTAAGACCGTCAATCACCGAGCCTTGTACTTGGTTTTCAGCTCCGCTCAGATTGACGATTTGCGCACCGATGTCGGTTGAAACCACAACACGATCAACCTTAAGTTTTCCCTCTTTGGATACGGTCACCTCCGCGATCTGGGCAATGTAACCGCGATGACTAAAATGAAAGGCCAAGCCTTGGCCTTGACCGCGCGGGAAGGTTCTTTTGCCCCACTCCGCTTTTTCCGCCACATGCTGTAAGACGTGCTTCATACGGTTGACATCATAAGGCAGGTCTTGCTTGCCGGTTCCGGGGATAATGTCCTTGTCGCCCAGAATTTCCAGACGAAACGCCAGCGGATCGCGACCTGCTGCATGTGCCAGTTCATCGATAAAACTATGAAACACCCAAGCCAACACATTACTGCGGGGCGCACGCCAAGGTCCCATTGGAATATTACATTCCAGTGGCGATTGCTCCAGCTGGCAGTTTTCAACCCAGCGTCCGGGAAATTCGTCGCCGGACAGATTGGCGCCGCTACCGGGTTCCAGCGTTGTCTTGCCGTCCTTAACGATCTTGTGGGCAAACGTTACAAAATGGTTGTGCCAGGCGATCAGTTTGCCTTGGTCATTGAGTCCGCCCTGCAAAAAGTGGAAACCACCGGCGCGATACTGGTCATGCTGCAAGTCGTCTTCGCGCGTCCACGTCAATTTGACGGGTTCCTTGATTTGTTGGGCAATGGCTGCCGCTTCAATAATATAATCGGGAATCAGGCGTCGACCAAAACCGCCGCCGCTACGGGTAATGTGCAAGGTAATTTTTTCTTTGGGAATGCCCAGTGTTTCCGTGACAATTTTTTGACCGGCTTCCGGATTTTGCGTGGGTGCCCAAATTTCAATGGTGCCGTTTTTATACCAAGCGGTGCAATTCTGCGGTTCTATACTGGCATGGGAGATAAAAGGATAACTATAAGCTGCTGCCACCTTTTTCGCCGCTCCTTCAAGCGCCGCTTTAACATTGCCGTCATTGCGCAGAATCTCGGTGCCGGCTTGAGCCGATAGTTCCTTGGCTTTGGCAGTAAAGCCTGCCCAGCTTTCCGCCGCCGCTTCGCCATCATCCCAGACGACTTTTAATTGTTTTCGCGCACTAAAGGCAGCCCACGTCGAGTCGGCCACAATAGCCACACCCGGCAATAAGCCCTTAAGATCCGTCCCGCCCTTGATAATAAAAGCGTTATGCACACCGGGTAGCGACTTGATTTGATCAAGATTGGCGCTAACGGCCTTGCCGCCAAAAACGGGCGATTTTTCGTAAACGGCATAAAGCATCCCTAGCAGCTTCACATCAATGCCGAATAACGGTTTTCCGGTAACAATACTTGGGTTGTCAATCCCACCGATACGCGTGCCCAGCAGCTTATAATCTTTTGCGTCTTTTAAAATAACCGCTTCGGGCGCAGGAACCGGCAAGGTCGACGCCTTTTCGACCAGCTTGCCATAATCCAGTTGCCGCCCGCTGGCAAGATGATGAACGGCACTGTCTTTCGCGATAAGTTCGGTTGCCGGAAGTTTCCAAAGCTCTGCGGCTGCCTGGATTAGCATCGTGCGTGCCGTGGCACCCAGCCGATGAAACTCTTCGTAATTGGTTGGAGTTGACCGTGAGCCGCCAGCACTTTGACTGCCATAAACGGGATCAAGGTCACCCTGAAGGATAACGACATCCTTCCAGTTGACCTCCAGTTCCTCGGCGATCACCATGGGCAGCGAGGTTTTTATACCCTGGCCGATTTCCGGCTGTTTGCTGATTAATGTTACCGTGCCGTTGGTTGCAATGTGAATAAAGGCGTTGGGTTTAAATTCTGCCGTTTCCAAAACGGTGGACGGTTTAGCGACCCGTTTTGCCGCGCTGTCGGCGGGATTGAGATAAAAACCAAGTACCAGTCCACCGCCAGCGAGCGCTGATTTGCGCAAAAAATCACGGCGCCCGGCATTTTCAAGATGAGTTGAGTTCATGCTGATTCCTTACTGGCGATTTCTGCCGCACGGTGAATACCCGCACGAATACGAAGATAAGTGCCGCAGCGACACAGATTGCCGGCCATGGCAGTATCAATATCTGCGTCCGAAGGCTGTGGGTTCTTTTTAAGCAGCGCAGCGGCGGTCATGATTTGACCGGCCTGACAATAACCACATTGCGGTACATCAAGTTCTTGCCAAACTTTTTGCAAAGGATGATCGCCGTTTTTAGCTAGTCCTTCTATGGTGGTGATTTGGCTTTTACCTACTTTGGAAATCGGGGTCAGGCAAGCACGGGTGGGCACGCCGTCAATATGCACCGTACAGACCCCGCACTGGCCGATACCGCAGCCGAATTTGGTGCCGACCAGATTGAGATGATCACGCAACACCCATAACAAGGGAGTATCAGCGGCAACGTTGACGGTTTTCGGCGTGCCGTTTATGTTGAGATGGTATTTGCTCATGAAGTCGATTCTCTCGTTGTTATGAATAACAGTGGTCAGACGTTCTGATAAGGTTAGGAATGCGTATGAAATAACTTAGGCATCTTGCTCCCTCTCCCTCCGGGAGAGGGCTGGGGTGAGGGGATATAAAGGGTCAAGTTACTTCATGCGCGTTTCTTACAGGATAGGCGCGGTATTTTATTTACCGGACAATGCCTTAATAATACTACGCTTCGGCACTGTTTAACCAAAGATCATGCTTGTTGCACAGACTTAGCGCGTATACCGTGCCGCTGTAATTTGTCAGCGTAAAGGTTGAGATAGCCGCGTTATCCTTGTTTGGATCAAACAAATGTTCATCGATAAACTGATAGTTTTTATCAAGGAGAACATGTTTGACAATATAATGTTCGTAACCTTTTACCTCGTGAGGCGTCACAATTTTTACGTTGGTAATCTCCCCGGCCTTTGCAAATTCAATAGTGGGTAAATGGGTCGCCACTTTTCCAGCCCAACGTCCTGGCGCTTCTTTAGTATAATAAATATCCCTTGATGCCGATACCTGTTCATCACCGGAAGCCGATGTCAGGGTAGGCATGATTAAACCGGCACCTGCACTGGCCAGACTTAAGCGAATAAAATTGCGACGTTCCATAGTATTTCCTTGTGATTGATTATTGACTGCATGTTGTTTGGCTTGAAACTGCTTTGGATATCATCCTTAATCCGTAGAACACGGATAACACGGATTGGACGGGTTTCAACGGATTTTTTTCTTGTATAGACTTTCTGAAATTAAATTTCCAATTCACATCGCTGTAAACTCGTAGGGATACCAGTCCTTCAACTTACAAAACGTATTTGAGCCACGGATAAGCAACGCGTTAGATCAATTCTTTTGGTCACTCTTTTGGTAAATTGTCAGTCGTGAGTAACACCCTGTATTATCAGTGCTTATCTGTGTAAATCTGTGGCTATTTATTGCCCCGTGTCTATCCGTTAAATCCGTCTCATCTGTGTTCTATTTTTCAACCACTGGCTAGTTACAAATTTCTAATTAATGGCAAAGCAATAAAACAAACCGGCGCCACCGGTTTTAACCAGATTTTCCTGTCCACAGCCTTTGCTGGCATGTGCTGAATTCCAGGAAATATTGCCGCCGCCAGTACGATCAAAATGGCCAACCTGAGCAGAACCTTCAGCGGAACTGCTGGTATAGTTTTTACAGGTATGGTCGTCAGTATCCGTAAAGGCGGTGCCATCGGGTTGTGAGCCGGTAAGAATGTCGTGCTCGTTGGGCTTGTCCCCGGCACCTTTAACCGCTTCGCTTTTCTCGGTAATCGCCGTTGTTCTGCTTAAATTATTACCCAATCTTGCCGGCAATAATAATTATGGAATGTACAATAAAATCAATATGATGGGAATGATAAATTTTTCATTTTTCTATTTTTTACCGCAATCATTGCCGATTTGACTAAAAAATGATCAAGATTCACAGCATTACCAATAAGT
>CAIMDR010000038.1 GCA_903839795.1 uncultured Methylococcaceae bacterium
AGTCGTAACAGCGTTTAAATCTTATATGCAGGATGCGAGTAAAATCATCTGCGTTATGCAGAAAATGCGTGAGGATTTTTCTATAGCTGGCTAATTCATCTAGCCAAACGGCTTGGAAATTATTTATCTGAAAAACTATAACAAAATTTTTTTATTGCAAAAACTGCAACAGTTACAATAATTTTTTTGCTTGACTGACATAAGCATAGAATATAATGAACCTTAAAAAGAGACTGGTTAATGCCTCCTTTAATCGCGAGGCATTCTCACAGGACAATAAAATTCCTGTTCTCAAGCGAGAACGATGCAATCCTTTATTAAGAACATAACGTTGATTGCCTCATGTTTACAGAATACAGAGAGAGACTATGCAGCAAGTTTACAAATTAAAGGACGGCAAACCCTACCCGTCCGGCTCCAAATTTAATGTTAAAGGGGTTAATTTTTCCATTTTCAGTCGTCATGCGGAACAAGTTGAGCTTTTACTGTTTGCCAGTACCGATAGCGATGAACCTTTTCAAATCATACCGTTAAAAAAAGAAGTCAACCGAACCTTTTTCTCTTGGCATGTTTACGTCAGTAAATTGCCCGCCGGTACTTGGTACACCTGGCGTATGGACGGTCCCGGCCACGCCCGTGATTCCGGCTTTCGTTTTGAAAAGAACAAGCATCTGGTTGATCCTTGGGCGCGTGCGGTCAGCCATAAGCAATGGAGCCGCAAAGCGGCATGCCAACCCGGCGACAACACACGCACGGCTATGCGCAGTGTCGTTATTGATGACAAATACGACTGGGAAGGTGACACGCCACTGTCTATCAGAAGCGAAACTGCCATTATTTATGAACTTCATGTCGGTGGTTTTACCAGACATCCCTCGTCAAAAGTAGCTAATCCAGGTACTTTTTCTGGGCTGATTGAAAAAATCCCCTATCTTCAACAACTGGGTATCACCCATGTTGAGCTGTTGCCTGTTATGGCATTTGATGAGCAAGATGTGCCCGGCGACACCGCAAATCTTGGTCTAAAAAACTACTGGGGTTACAGTACGCACAGCTTTTTTAGTCCGCATCCCGGTTATTGTGTAACACCTGAACAAGGTACACACGTACAAGAATTCAGAGACTTGGTAAAGGCGCTACATAAGGCCGGTATGGGCGTCATTATGGATGTGGTGTTTAATCATACCGCTGAAGCGGGCGCGAACGGGCCGGTTATTAATTTCAGGGGCATTGGTGGTAAAACTTTTTATCATTTAGATCAAAATGATAGAAGTGTTTTGCGCGACTATACCGGCTGTGGAAACACCGTCAATGCCAACCATCCACTGGTCGCCCGCTTTATTATCAGTTGCCTTGAATACTGGGTTAGGGAAATGCATGTCGATGGTTTCCGCTTTGATCTGGCCAGTGCCATGGCTCGCGGCGAACATGGCGAAGTTCTGCAAGATCCGCCCGTACTCTGGGGCATTGAGCTTTCAGAACAATTGGTCAAAACCAAATTGATTGCCGAAGCCTGGGATGCCGCCGGTCTTTATCAAGTGGGCAGCTTTCCCGGTTATCGCTGGGCTGAATGGAATGGCCGCTACCGGGATATCATCCGGCAATTTGTGCGCGGCGATAAGGGCTTGTTAAATGAACTGGCTACCCGTATCTGTGGCAGTAGCGACCTGTACGAACACCAAGGCAGATTACCCATCAACAGCATCAACTTTGTAACCTGTCATGATGGTTTTACCTTGCATGACTTGTTCAGTTACAACGAAAAACATAACGACGCCAACGGTGAAAATAACCGGGACGGATGCAGCAATAATCTCAGTTACAACTGTGGTGTTGAGGGTGATACCGAAAACACGGCTATTGTGAAGCATCGTAGAAAACAGGCAAAGAATGTTTTTTCCATTTTACTGCTCAGCCAGGGAGTTCCCATGTTACTGGCGGGAGACGAGGTATTACATACCCAACATGGCAATAACAATGGTTACTGCCAAGATAATGAATTAAGCTGGATAGACTGGAATATGACCTCCCAAAACGCTGATATGTTGCGCTTTGTTCAACAAATGATAGCACTACGCAAAAGACATCCGTCGATCATGCGTCGACGTTTTTTAACGGGCGGAATGCTTGCGACAAAAAACAAGGTCGACATTTCATGGCATGGTAAAGAAATTGACAAACCATTATGGAATGATTCGGAAGCCAGAATTCTGGCCTTCACCTTGGCAGGTATGGAAGACAACGAAGCAGACCTGCATATTATAATGAATATGTCGGATGAAGATACCACTATACAACTCCCTGTTATAAAAGGTAAAAAATGGCGTGTCTCTGTAGACACTTCGCAGCAATCACCTTATGACATCATGAGTCCGCACGATCAAAAATCATTGGGAAAAAGTGACTATTCAGTCAATAGCAAAACGGTAGTCGTTTTCGAAAATATTGGCTTTTGGACTTTATAGGTTCCCGACATAATCTTAAGCTGATAATTGAGTTTGTTTAACCCAAAGCAGAGTCAACAAACTCAGGTCGGCACGATAATAAACAATACCCGGTTATTTTAAACAGGATTCATCCACTACAATCCAGAGAAACCTATACCCATTATTTTTTAATAACATAACGCTGCGGCGCATTATAATTTTAGCGGCTTACTTATCACGCAACGGTTTCCAAGGTAAACAACATGAATATTGACCAGTTAAACAATGAATACGGGATTACCAATCAACTCAAGTTCGTAAAAGGCAACAGTGGTTTTCCGTTCATTCTGGTTAATAATTCCAGCGCTACCGCTTTAATTTCGGTCTATGGTGCTCAGGTGCTTTCATTCCAACCAACTAATGAGGCAGAAGACCTTTTATTTCTCAGCCAAAAATCACATTATGAAGAAGGCAAAGCCATCCGGGGTGGAATCCCCGTCTGCTGGCCCTGGTTTGGCCCTGACCCCCTTGATATTAATCGCCCTGACCATGGCTTTGTACGCAATGGTTTATGGACAGTGTTAGCAACAGAAGCCACCTCGGAAGCTGAAACAAAAATAACATTAAGGTTCCAAAACACCAAACAAAGCAAAAGTTACTGGCAACAAGCCTTTACTCTGGATCTTGAAATTTCAGTGGGTGACACACTCACTCTTGAGCTCATCACCCACAATACCGGCACCGAAGCATTTTTCTTTACCCAAGTTTTGCACGCCTATTTTAGCGTAGGCAATATAGACGACGTGCAAATTTTAGGGCTGGAGAATGCCCATTATCTCTACAAACTGGATGATGGCGAAGAAAAAAACCAATCAGGTGCACTGGCTATTGCCAATGAAGTTGACAGGATTTATACAAACGTCAACAACGAGCTAATCATTGACGACCGTTCTTTTAATCGCCAAATCGTAATTACCTCGACCAACAATAAAACAACCGTCATCTGGAATCCCTGGATCGATATCTGTGCAAAAATGCCTGACTTGGCTTACGATGATTACCAGCGCTTTATCTGCGTTGAACCCGGCAATGTAGATACGGATATTGTAGAGATTCCACCAGATGGCCAATACCATTTAATAACGAACTTTAAAATTATTCGAAACTGATGTAAGCCGGAAAACCTTAAAAGATTGCCACCACGAAGAGCATGAAAGACAAAAGAAAAAGATTTCACCACGAAGCCACGAAGAACACGAAGAAAAGCATTTTTTGATTGCAAATAGAATAAGTCGGTCTGAGTTGAAGATAATCTTAACCACGCGGGTTCCCAAGCTCCAGCGTGAAAACCAGGTAAAACTTGCAAAAAATATCCCTTGCTAAATTTGTGTGCGGAAAATTATTGACATAGGAGTTATGATTTTGACAGACTGTTCACATTTTTAATCACTACAAATAGCCATTACTCATTAGGTTGCATCATGATTCAAGATGACATAATCAAAGAATTGCAATACATACCAGAAACCAAGCTAAGCGAACTTTATGAGCTGATTCATTCGCTTAGACTTCGATTTAACAGCGAAAGCCGAAAGCCGGCAGAAGAACAATCATTGGCTGGGTCTTTAACAAACTATACAAACGGCTATATTCCGACCGTTCAAGCCGTACAACAAGCATGGGAAGCGGCAACCTATAAGAAATACCGGTTGTAGGGGCAGAAGATTTTCTGCCCCTACCAACCACCGGCCTCAACAGGCAAGTCTTTACGCACCACTAAGTCGCGAATTTCAGCCGTTTCCGCGCTCGCCCTATCAATCGTTGTTCCTGCCAGCATCTCATAACCGCTTATAATAATTGAATAAAAAACACAATCAACTCATTCTAGCCAATCTGGCACAATAGCTGCTTTGTTAAATAACGACACCATTTCAAATACAATATCATTGGTGCACCAACGCCCTTTTTATAAAAACACTGGCTACCCGTACTCTCATGAATAGGCTTAATGTATTATTGATTGAAAGTGATCTTGATAATACGTTGCTGGCAAACAGCCTTGAAGATCAGGGTTACAAACTTCTTAAAACCCGGCATACGCCAGCGTTTTTAGCACTTATCAAGGAAACCAACCCGGATATCATTATCTTTAATCTGGATACCCCCTCTAAAAAATTACTGACTGACCTGCAAACGCTTAATAATCAAGCTGCGTTACCAGTCATTATGTTTGCCAGTGACGGTAATATCGACACCATTAACCAAGCCATTAAAGCTGATATTAGTGCTTTTATAGTCGATGGTCTTGAGTACAAGCGGCTTAACACGATTATTGCTGTGGCTATAGCCCGCTTTAAACATCAGCAAGCGCTCAAAATTGCCTTGGAAGATGCGTGCGCAAAACTTGAAGACCGAAAACAGATGGATAGAGCCAAAGCTATTTTAATCAAAACCCAAAATTTTACCGAAGATGAGGCTTACCATACGCTTAGAAAGTTGGCGATGGATAGAAATATTACCTTGGGCGAAATGGCTAAAAATGTGATTGCCATGTCAGAATTATTTAAATAAAAAAGCCTTAACTCATGAAAACCTTTATTAAAGTCACTGAAATATGGATTCCAGACAAAGACCGGACTCAACTGGAATTTGGCTCTGGCTTATATGGCGAGTTAATCGCTTTTAAAGCGGATAGTGAGCATCAAACGTTTGCTTATAATGAAGGCTTGCCTGGAAAGGCCTGGGCAGAAGGTCATCCCATTGTACTGACAAAATTTGAACACTCTTATTTTAAGCGAACCGCCGCCGCAAAAAATGCGGGGCTAACGTGCGGCATAGCCATACCTGTTTTTTCCGGTGACTTTCTGATGGCTGTTGTCGTTTTTTTATGCGGTGATGATGAGGATCATGCAGGGGCTATCGAAGTTTGGTCTATCCATACGGCATCGGAAAACAAACTTAGCGTGATGGACGGTTATTACGGCACACTACAACACTTTGAAGCCATTTCAAGACAAGTTAATATTTCTAAAGGTCAAGGACTTGCCGGACTGGCCTGGGAATCGGGCATGCCCATTCTTATCGACGATATCAGTAAGGCCGATACCTTTATCAGAGCCGGTGACGCAAAAGAAGCCGGCATTAGTATGGGCATTGGCATTCCGGTTTCCGACAATCCCGGACAACCCTACTTTATGACGTTTCTTTCCGCTAAAGCAACACCTATTGCCAAACGCATCCAAATTTGGATTCCAGATCCACACGGTAAACAACTCATCTGCCAACAGGGTTATAGTAAAAACAGCAATGACTTGGCCGAAATATTTGAAACCCTGACGGTTGATAAAGGGGTGGGTGCGCTCGGGCGCGTCTGGCTGACCGGAATGCCCATCATCACGGGTAATCATGAGCCTGATTACAACCCGGAACTGGATAGCCTGAGCAGTATGCTGGCCATACCCGTCATAGAAAAGGGCCGATTAAAAGCCATTGTCAGTTTTTTGTTTTAGGCTCACGCATTAAAACTCAACCTTCCAGTTTTTAATGCTTGATTTCGGGGATTTCGGGAATTTCAGTGATAACAAACAACAGGCCGGAATAAGACCACCCAAGCATAGCGCGTGATGGCGTTTCCGGCACACTCGTTCGGGATGCCGGAAACGCTTATTCTCGCTTCCGCTCGAAAAGTCTTATTCCGGCCTACAAGGTTTCTGGCAATCATCATTTACCTCCGACATGCATTCGCGTAAATGCACGGGTTACCAACGATCTATAAAGTCAAAGAAAGGAAACTTGATGATCGAGTAAAAGGGTTCTTATTTGGTGCAAATGCGCACATTACTAGAGCGCACTAATCAACTTTCGTTAATCCTGAAGATGCTTATCAATCTACTAATTCTCATAAAAAATGATACAACCCAATGATTTTATATATCTTTTTTAAATAATAAAGACTGATTTATTTTTTTGGCACAGTGTGTGCTTTAAGATTATCAGAGGTTCCAAAGCAGGGACCACCATTTACCGCTCAATGTTGAGCACCAGACAAAGGCGTCGACTAAATCCAAGTGTTGTTATTAACACTTGAATTTGCGACGCTTTTTTTTTGCCTTGAATATTTGCATAGGATAAAGCCCCCATGAAAAAACCTGGAAATCTGACCCTTAAAAAACTGGTTACAGCGCTGTCAACGGTAGCCGCCATTACTACATTAAGCTTTGCATCCTGCGTGGGTGCTGTTGAAAAGCTGGAAAAAGAAAGCCTGAAATTAGGCTTTATCAAATTAACCGATATGGCACCGTTAGCCGTCGCTTTTGAAAAAGGCTATTTTGAAGACGAAGGCCTTTCTGTACAACTGGAAGCCCAAGCCAACTGGAAAGTTTTATTGGATCGGGTTATTAATGGCGAACTGGATGGCGCGCACATGCTGGCAACCTTGCCGTTTGGAACCGCCATTGGTTATGGCACTAAAGCGGACATTATCAGTGCCTTCACAATGACTTTAAATGGCGATGCCATTACCGTATCCAATGATGTCTGGACACAAATGAAACCGCAAGTGCCCATGAAGGATGGCAAACCTGTGCATCCGGTTAAAGCGGACGCCTTAAAACCGGTGCTTGAAAAGTACAAAAATGCAGGCAAGCCTTTTAATATGGCGATGACCTTTCCGGTGGGCACCCATAATATGAAACTACGTTACTGGTTGGCAGCGGGCGGTATTAAGCCGGGATATTATGCGCCACCTGAAGACACGTCCGGCCAGATTGATGCCGAAGCGATGCTGTCAGTAACGCCACCACCACAAATGCCGTCAACTATGGATTCAGGCACTATTGTAGGTTATTGCGTCGGCGAACCTTGGAACCAGCAAGCTGTTTTTAAAGGTATCGGTGTTCCGGTTATCAGCGATTACGAGCTAATGAAAAATACCCCGGAAAAAATATTTGGGGTGACCAAAGAGTGGTCGGATAAAAACCCCAACACTCACTTGGCGGTGATCAAAGCCTTAATTCGTGCGTCACTATGGCTGGATGCAGAGAACAATAAAAATCGTAATGAAGGCGTAGAAATGCTGTCTCAAAAACAGTATGTCGGCGCTGACTATGACGTTATTGCCAACAGTATGAATGGCACTTTTGAATACGAAAAAGGTGACAAACGCGCCTTGCCTGATTTCAATGTTTTCTCACGTTATAACGGTTCTTATCCCTATTACAGCGATGCGGTATGGAGCTTGACTCAAATGCGCCGCTGGGGACAAATCAACGAACAAAAACCGGATGCCTGGTATATGGAAATTGCCAAAAAAGTCTACCGTCCCGACATCTACATGACTGCCGCCAAAGCCTTAATTACAGAAGGCAAAGCCAAGGCTGGTGATTTTCCTTCCGATAAAGAAACCGGCTTTAAAGCACCCAGCGCCGAGTTTATTGACGGCATTGTTTATGACGGCAATAAACCCAATGAATATCTGACTAAATTTGCCATTGGTCTTAAAGGCAAACAGAAAGTGACCGGCGGCAAAGTGGTTGATTAGGGCTGGACTTGTTGGGCAACCGCAAGGGATTGCTCCTACGAGCCAATCCTTGCGGACATTAACAGATGATTTATTGCCAAAGCGCACATTGAGGTAAAAAATGAATAACCAATTGATCAAATTTTTTAACATAACCGGTTTAACCTGGTTTGTACCTTTCGTAAAAATAGCGGCGGGTGAAAACGCTGCCCAACAAATTCGCCAATTATTTTTGATTATGGGTGTGCCCATTATCGCCTTTACGTTGTTTCTGGGGCTTTGGAGCTTTTCTGCCTCCAAAGTCAACACCAGTCTGGGCGCTATCCCCGGCCCTGTTGCGGTTTGGCATGAGGCAGGCGGCTTATTGGATGAGCATTTTGCCGAAAAAGACAAAGAAGTTAAGTTTTATCAGCACCAGCAAGAACGCAATGATCAGGCACTGGCAGAAAATCCGGAGGCTGTTATTAAGTCCCGTCCTTATAATGGCCAGGCCACTTATCTGGATAAAATTTTCACCAGTCTTTACACTGTTTTTGCAGGCTTTGTCATTGCCACGCTAATCGCCGTGCCACTGGGTCTTTTATGCGGCATGAGTCCTGTGGTTAACACGGCGATCAATCCGCTGATTCAAATTTTTAAACCGGTCTCGCCGTTGGCCTGGCTACCTATTGTTACGTTGGTAGTCAGTGCTGTTTATGTAACCACCGAAGATTCATGGTTTGAAAAATCTTTTCTAACCTCAGCTATAACGGTAACGCTGTGTTCGCTTTGGCCCACCTTAATTAATACCGCTGTTGGCGTATCGTCTATTGATAAAGATTTGGTTAACGTAGGCAAAGTGTTACGTCTTAACTGGTTTACCCAAATCAAAAAAATCATTTTACCATCGGCCTTGCCTTATATTTTTACCGGTATGCGCTTATCACTCGGCGTGGGCTGGATGGTATTAATTGCCGCAGAAATGCTGGCACAAAATCCGGGGCTTGGAAAATTCGTCTGGGATGAATTTCAAAACGGCAGCTCAAATTCCTTGGGACGAATCATGGTGGCGGTTTTCACCATCGGCATCATCGGTTTTATTCTGGATCGCATCATGCAGTCGTTTCAAAAAGTATTCTCTTTCGGTAATGATATTTAATCAGGAGCCTGTGATGCCAGCCACAAAACTTAAAGTCGTTGCGGTTAACGAGGCCCATGAAAAGCCGTCAAATGACCCTTATCTGCCGTTGGTGGAATTAAAGGATGTTTGTATCGCTTATGGTGAAACATCAATTCTTAAAAATATCAATTTAACGGTTAAAAAAGGGGAGTTTATCGCCATTGTCGGTTTTTCCGGCAGTGGTAAAACCACACTCATTTCAGCCATTGCCGGTTTAATCAAGGCCGATAGCGGCGAGGTGTTAAAACAGGGCAAGCCGATTACTGCCCCCGGCCCTGACCGTGGCGTGGTGTTTCAAAACTATTCGCTAATGCCGTGGTTAACGGTTTATGAAAACGTAGCCTTGGCCGTTGATGAGATTTTTAAACACTGGCCTGCCGCACAACGCAAGGCGCACACAGAAAAATATGTGCGTATGGTTAATCTGGGCGCCGCCATGACTAAAAAACCGGCTGAATTATCAGGCGGTATGCGCCAACGGGTTAATGTGGCCCGCGCTCTGGCGGCCAATCCGGATATTTTGTTGCTGGATGAACCGCTCAGCGCCCTGGATGCGTTAACACGCGGCAACTTGCAAGATGAAATTTTGCAAATCTGGGAACAGGAAAAGAAAACCGTCATCATGATTACCAATGATGTCGATGAAGCCATCTATATGGCTGACCGTGTTATTGCCTTAAACCCCGGCCCCAATGCAACCTTTGGCCCTGATTTTCCTGTCAATATCGCACGTCCACGCGATAGAACCGCCTTAAACCATAACGAAGACTTTAAAAAATTGCGTGCCGAAATCACCCAATACTTGATGGCCATCGGCATGGAAAAAACCGGAAGCTCCGTCACGGATATCATCACTTTGCCCAAGGTTCTGCCTAATACCAGTAACGATTGGAAAATAGACAGCGCCCTATTAAAACCGGGTAAAGAGGATCTGGGCAAACCCCGTTATCTGGAATTTTCACAGTTATCAAAAATTTACCCGACACCCGATGGCAACAGCACCGTTAAAGTCGTTGACGGCTTTGACCTGAAAATGAAAAAAGGCGAGTTTGTGTCGATTATCGGCCATTCCGGTTGCGGCAAATCCACGGTTTTATCCATGACTGCGGGCTTAAACAGCATTTCCGAAGGCGGTATTGTCCTCGACAACCGTGAAATTGATGGCGCAGGCCCTGATCGTGGTGTGGTATTTCAGGCACCCAGCCTGTTTCCCTGGCTCACCGCGTTTGAAAATGTCACCTTGGGCGTTGATAAAGTTTACCCGCATGCAACAAAAGCGGAACGTAACGATATTGTTGAATATTATCTTAACCGTGTCGGCCTGGGCGATGCCTTGCAAAAAAAAGCCGGCGACATGTCCAATGGCATGCGTCAACGGGTCGGTATTGCCCGTGCCTTTGCCCTGTCCCCCAAACTGCTGTTACTGGATGAACCTTTCGGTATGCTGGATTCATTAACGCGCTGGGAATTACAAGAAGTATTAATGGAAGTCTGGGAACGTACGCACGTAACCGCTATCGTCGTGACTCATGATGTGGATGAAGCCATTTTATTGGCCGACCGCGTGGTGATGATGACCAACGGGCCTCATGCAAAAATCGGAAAAATAGAAATCATTGATTTACCAAGACCACGCACTCGCAAAGCGCTGCTTGCACATCCTGATTATTACAAATACCGGGAAAGTTTACTGACTTTCTTGGCCGAATGTGACCACACCCATTAGCAATAATGCTAATTATAAAGTCGCCATTAAGAAAAACTATTTCCAGGTTTCAGCCTCCCCTGAAACCAAACCTTATTATACAGGAAGGCATTATGCCCAAAATTAAAAGCAAAATTCCATTATCGGCGGCACTGTTGACCTTATCCGTAGCCAGTCATTCAGCAATGGCGGGTGTTACCCAAGAAGTTGAAGATGCACTTAACTTTTATCATTACGGTAAAAATGGCGCGGTAAAAGTAGATATTAATACCCGCTTTGAAGACGTTAATCAGAACAACGTCAGAAGCCCTATACTCAATGGTGCGTCTGCAGCAAGACAGCCAAAAACGGCCAACGCCATCACAACACGCCTGCGACTGGGTTTACTTTCTCCCGTATTTCACGGCTTGCAAGGTTATGCCGAATACGAAGGCGTCTACGCTATGGACTCGGATTACAACAGTACGCGTAACGGTAAAACCGGCTATTCAACGATTGCCGATCCTTACGAGAATGAACTCGACCAGTTATGGCTCAGTTATGCAGGAATCCCTGACACACTAATTAAGGGCGGTCGACAACGCATCAAACTAGATGATGACCGCTTTATCGGTAACGTGGGCTGGAGACAGTTGGAGCAAACGTATGACTCAGTACTGATTACCCACAATAACCAACAACTATTTGGCCTAACGGTAAACGTTGGCTACATCGGTAACGTTAAAACATTTACGTCGACCAATAACAACATTAATGCTCCGATACTTAATGTTAATTATAAGATGGGCGATTATGGCAACTTGATCGGTTATGGCTACTGGCTGGGTTACACCGAGCAGGCCAATTATGCCAACTCAAATCAGACTTACGGTCTGCGCATGACCAACTATCAAAAACCGGGCGACTCCTACAAAGTGAGTGATAACTATGGCCTGCTTTACACGGCTGAATGGAGTATCCAATCCGATTACCAAAACAGTCCGCAAAAGTATACCGCCAATCGCTACAATCTGATGAGCGGATTTACCGCCTACATGTTCACCTTTCAGGGCGCTATGGAACAACTTGACGGCGCGGGAGTCAACAAAACATTTATTACCCCGCTGGGAACCAACCATGCTTTCCAAGGTTGGGCAGATCTGTTTCTGGTAACACCTAAAGACGGTATTCGTGATGTGTTTGGTACCGTAACGACTTCACTGGATCGAGGGGAAGTCGCCTTAACCGGGGTTTATCATGCCTTTTATGATGACACCGGCAATACGCATTACGGTGATGAGTGGGATTTTATGGCGACCAAAAAATTCGGCAAGCATTACTCTTTATTAGCAAAATACGCTTATTACAACGCCGATCAATACAGTACTGACACCCAAAAAATTTGGGTGCAGGGCAATATAAATTTCTAAATGCCAAGCCGGTTACAAACGCTTGAGCATCAAAATTATTGAGGTGGGTTATGAATATTAAAAAAACACTGGTCGTCATTGGCAACGGTATGGTTGGGCAGCATTTTTTGGCCAACCTGGTTGCCAGTCCCGCTAACGAAGATTATGAAATTGTCACTTTTTGTGAAGAACCCAGACCGGCTTATGACCGGGTGCATCTATCCGCCTTTTTTTCCGGAAAAACTGCCGACGATTTGTCACTGGTTGAACCCGGCTTTTTTGAGCGACATGGCATCACACTTCATTTAGGAGATAAAGCCGCTAAAATTTGTCGCGAGTCTAAAACCGTCGTTTCAGAAAAAGGCATCACTATCCGTTATGACAAACTGGTGCTGGCGACGGGGTCTTTCCCTTTTGTACCGCCGGTGCCAGGGCATGATCGGGCGCAGTGTTTGGTTTATCGCACCATTGAAGATCTTGAAGCCATGGCGGC
>CAIMDR010000039.1 GCA_903839795.1 uncultured Methylococcaceae bacterium
ACCTCTACGGAGTAGGCGTAGGCCGGAATAAGACCACCCAAGCCTGTCCTGAGCTTGTCGAAGGGCGTAGCGCGTGGTAGCGTTTCCGGCACTCTCGTACAGAGTGCCGGAAACGCTTATTCTCGCTTGCGCTCGAAAAGCCTTATTCCGGCCTACCCCTGCGTTATACAAAAGAACACAGATGACACGGATAATAGAAGTTTTTAATCTCATGAAAATATTACCTACGCTTAACGTATTTTCAACTAAAAATAAAATCCTTTAAAATCTGTATAAATCAGTGTCATCCGTGTTCTATAATCGAAACCTGCAACGTTCATGCTATTTATCAAATCAGGAGCGCACCATGAATCGCTTAACCGGGTTGTTATTACTTGCCACATTATTTTTTGCCTCATTCACGCAAGCCAAACCCTTAACCAAAGAACAAGTACCGGAACCTCTTAAACCCTGGATAAGCTGGGTATTGCAGGATAATCCGGAGATCGCTTGTCCCTTTTTATACAACAGCTATGAACAAAAAAGGTGTAGTTGGCCAACGCAATTAATGCTGGATTTATCGTCGTCAAAAGGCGTTTTTTCGATAAACTGGAAAGTCTATAAGGACAGTTGGGTGAGTTTACCGGGTGATAAAAAGTATTGGCCGCTTAATGTTACTGTTAATGGCAAGCCCGCCTTGGTTATGGATAAAAACGGCATTCCTTCGATTAAACTGGCGGCCGGTCTGGAGCATCTGGCGACCTATCAAATCAAGGGGGAGTTTCTATGGGATGTTATTCCAGACCAAATCACGATACCCGATGATACCGGATTGATTAACCTGACGGCCAATGGACTGGAAATACCGGCACCTTCCATCAAAGACGGGCAACTCTCGTTAAATACCCCCGATAGCGGCCTGGGTAAACCTGAAAACAGGCAAAACAATCTTGATATCCAGGTGTTTCGAAAAATTATTGATGAAGTACCCTTGCAGGTTTTAACGCATCTGGAGCTGGATGTTTCGGGTGAACAGCGAGAAGTTAAACTGGCCTTTCCACTACTGAACGGATTTATCCCGTTGCAATTGCAAAGCCCTTTACCCGCTCGACTTGAACCTGACGGGCAACTCATCGTGCAGGTACGTCCAGGTCGATGGCAGCTTGAAATAATGTCAAGACTTACCAAGGAAGCCGCTACCATAGCGTTCCCAAGCCTTCTCATTCCCAAGTTGGAACTTGGGAATGAGAAGGCTTGGCCGGAATCAGAAATTTGGGCTTTTGAAGCGCGTCCGGAATTGCGCATCGTAGAAATTGAACAATTGTCCGCCATCGATGCCAGTCAAACCAATTTACCGGAAGAGTGGAAATCCTTGCCTGCCTATAAAATCAATCAGGGGCAGTCCATGGGTTTTAAAGTGATACGCCGGGGCGATCCGGAACCCGCACCCAATCAACTCTCAATCACCAGAAAATTATGGCTGGATTTTGATGGTAAAGGTTATACCGTCAATGACCGTATCAATGGCAAAATGACCAACGGCTGGCGACTTAACGCCTTACCGGCCACGCAATTAGGTAAAGTAACCCTGGATGGCAACAACCAACTGATTACCTGGCAAACAGGAACACAAAAGCAGGGCGTGGAGGTGAGAAAAGGCCAGATAATGCTTGATGCCGATAGTCGCATAACAGGCGCTATTGACACGCTGAGCGCAGTTGGTTGGGAGCAAAATTTTCATGCAGTAAAAGCCGAGCTTAACCTGCCACCGGGTTGGCGATTATTGGCGGCGAAGGGCGTCGATAATGTACCGGATAGCTGGATTTCCCGCTGGACGCTGTTGGATTTGTTTCTGGTACTGATTACTGCTCTCGCAACAGGACGACTCTGGAATCACTACTGGGGGGCGCTTGCCTTGGTAACACTGGTTATCATCTGGCACGAACCCGGCGCACCGCATTATGTTTGGCTGAATATTCTGGCGGCAACGGCCTTGCTGGGCGTATTGCCGCAAGGCCGGTTTTATAAATTGATACGCGGGTACCGTAATGGCTGCTGGCTGGCGTTGGTGATGATTGCCATACCCTTTATGGTGTCTCAAGTGCGCATGGGGATTTATCCGCAGTTGGAATACCCCGAGCAAGCCATTGAGGTTATCGACAGGGCTCAGAACCCTATGCCGGCACCAATGCCAATGGCCGCTATGGATGTCACACAGCAACCACTTGAGGGCGTCGCGAAAAGAGCGCAAAGTAAAGCCGAATATCTTAGCTCCATGCCAGAGCAACAAGAATCGGCGGCTTACTATGACAGTAACGCGACCAACGTTGAGCGCATTGATCCTAACGCCAAAGTCCAAACCGGCCCCGGCTTGCCGCAATGGCAATGGAACACAGTTTATTTATCATGGAACGGTTCGGTTGATTCTGGACAAGCACTGGATTTATGGTATTTATCACCCGGGATGTCGATGCTGTTAAATTTCCTGCGCGTAGTTTTGGTGACCTTGCTGGCCTTATTAATGTTGGGTGTGGCCGAAAAATTAAGACCTGATCTTGTTCCCAAGTTGGGGTTCGGCAATAAGGCGTCCTCCTTATTGTTATGGTTTTTATTACTTCCCCTTTTGTCCATTCCCGCGCCAAAAGCCTATGCCGATTACCCCAGCGAGACCTTATTAACCGAATTAAAAACCCGGCTACAGGAAGTGGAGATTCCCGATTGTTTGCCCGGTTGCGCCCAAATTCAGCAAATGAACATGACGCTTACCGATAAAACCATTGAAATCCGCTTGCAAATTGATGCCCAGGAATCGGTTACCCTGCCGTTGCCCTCGGAATACAAGCAATGGTTTCCCAATCAGGTACTGGATAACGGTAAAGCCGCCCAAGCATTGTACCGTAACAACAATACCTTATGGATTAATCTGGTCAAAGGCGGCCATCAGATTACTCTTAAAGGTTCAACGCCTTTACTGAGTAAATTCACGCTGCCTTTACCGTTAAAACCGAACCGCGTCAGCATCGAAGAATCGGGTTGGGACGTGGTGGGTTTACATGAAAACGGCTGGTCAGACGACCAATTACAATTTAGCCGCCTACAACAATCGCCCCAAGATAAATCCAAATCGGTAGCAGAGCCCAATGTTTTACCGCCTTTTGTTCGCGTCGAGCGCCAGTTGTCTTTAGGCTTGGATTGGCGCGTTATCACCCGGATTATTCGGATTTCTCCTGCCGATTCTGCCGTGATTTTAACCGTTCCACTGTTACCGGGTGAATCGGTTACCAGCCCGGATATTCGGGTTAAAGATAATGCCGTTGAAGTCAATATGGCGGCACAACAAAGCAGTATGCAATGGGAATCGACGCTGCAAAAATCGGAAAAAATCGAATTAACCGCACCGGAAACGGAGCAATGGATCGAAGTCTGGACAGCCGATATCAGCCCTGTCTGGCACAGTGAAACCGAAGGCATCGCCATGATTCATTTAAATAATGAGGGGCAGTGGTTACCTGAATGGCATCCCTGGCCGGGCGAAAAAGTAACGCTGCAAATAACCCGGCCGCAAGCAGTGGAAGGGCAAACCTTAACCATTGATAGCAGCAGTTTAAGCATTAAACCCGGTCAGCGCACGCAGGATGCCGAATTAAAAATCAGCCTGCGCAGCTCTCAGGGCTCGCAACATACGCTGACCTTACCTGACCAAGCCGTGCTGCAATCGGTATCTATTGATGGACAAACACAGCCCCTCCGGCAACAAGGCAGAAAACTGACCTTGCCGGTCAATCCCGGTAAACAGGACATTTTGATAAAATGGCAGGAAGCCAAGGCTATCGCCGCCGCCATAACAACACCGTTGCTTGATTTGGGTCAAGACAGCGTCAATACCAATCTGAGTATCAGTCTGGGTCAGGATCGCTGGGTATTATTCGTGATGGGGCCCAGAATGGGGCCTGCCGTTTTATTCTGGGGCGTATTGATCGTTATTTTTATCCTGTCGTTAGGTCTGGGTAAAATCCCTCTGACGCCGTTAAAAAACCGGCACTGGTTTTTATTACTGGTGGGCTTAAGCCAACTACCGATGTCGGCGGCAGGCCTTGTTATTGCCTGGTTAATAGGCTTAGGTTGGCGTGCGAACCAGTCCGCAGCGGACTGGCGTTATTTTAATGCCCTGCAAATTTTTATCGGCGGCATAACCGTATTGGCACTGGGCACTTTATTTGCAGCCGTTGCCCAAGGTCTGTTGAGCTCTCCCGATATGCTGATTACCGGTAATCAGTCCTCGGCCTTTTTGTTAAATTGGTATCAAGACAGAAGCTTATCGACCTTGCCGACTGCCACTGTGGTTTCCGTACCCTTAATAGTGTATCGACTACTAATGTTGGCTTGGGCAATATGGCTGGCTGTGTCTTTACTCAACTGGCTAAAATGGGGCTGGGTGTGTTTTTCAAGCAACGGCTTGTGGAATAAAGCTGTGCTTAAAGAAAAAGTGTTGGCGGCTGATGAAAAAAGCAATGACACATGAAGCACCTCACTTGGCTAAGGAATGCGCATGAAATAACGTAGGCAACTCGCAGAAAATAATTACTCTCACGCTTCGGTGACACTGCCCACCGTTAAGCCGTCATTCCGGCATGGATTCACGCCAGGCTATCCTGCCTGTCGCCCTGCGGGTAAATGCAAATCTGTTCCAGACAGATTTGTGCCGGAATCCAGAGTACAAGGATGTACTCATCAATATTACATTGCATCCAATAAAATCGAGTATAAAAATCAGTGAGTGGATGCATTACGAATGCCATCCATGGCGACTGGATCCCGGCAGTCCATGCCGGGATGACGGCTTCAACGTTTTCAGCGCTTATAAGATCTGCTGTTTCCCAAGTTGGAACTTGGGAAACAGCCATAATTTAGATGTGTGAAGCGGTATCTTTATTAACAATATCTTTGATGTAATCATTGAGTGTTTTTCCTATCTCACCGGCTCGCTTTACTGCTTTCTCGTGAAGCTCTTGGCCTATCCTCACATTAAATGAGCCCTTAAACGGTTTTTTTGGCTCTATACCCATTTCTTTGCAAGTATTCAAATAGCTGTCTACGGCCAGTTTAAATTCTTGCGCTAATTGTTCAACTGTTTCTGCTTCGTAATTGACCAGATCACTGATGTGTTCAATTTTTCCGTGTAGGCAATTGTCTTCCACACTTACTTTGACGCTGCCTTGATAGCCTTTGTAGTTAAAATATTTCATTTGATAAACCCCTTATCTTTTAGCTCTTTGATAATATCTTTTTTGGTATACAATTTTATCGTGTTTTGTGGATGTGGCTTGTGCAATTCAATGACGCTTTTTATTTCTATATTTACAAACTTTACCCGCGAACCATCGCCTTCAAGTTTTTTGTAACCCAGCTTCTTCATCAGGGCTATTAATTCACTCCATTTTGGAAGCGGCGTATTAATGAATTGTTCCAACAATTTTTTCGTTTGACTCATAGGTATTATATTAGCAACTAACTTTCAGTTGCTTATATAACACTTACTTTATAGCTCATCCTGTTTTTGTTCATTGACGAAATCAA
>CAIMDR010000040.1 GCA_903839795.1 uncultured Methylococcaceae bacterium
ACGGCGAATTTCTCGCCAGCGAGCATTGTTCAGTCCATCAAGCAATGCCAAACCGGACTGGTGGATTATCACTCAAGTCGCCCGGCGCATGGGATTTAAACAGGCTTTTTCTTACCAAAATGCCAGTGAAATTTTTCGTGAACACGCCGCACTTTCAGGTTTTGAAAATAACCCCCAACAAAGTCTGCGTGATTTTGACATCTCCGCATTCGCTAACATCAGTCAGCACGATTATGATCGGCTACAACCCATTCAATGGCCGGTTAATCAAGCCTATCCGCAAGGCAGAGCGCGTTTTTTTGAGGACGGACAATTTTTTACCCGATCCGGCAAGGCACAGTTTATTGCCATAAAACCACGCTCCCCCGTCAATCTGCCGGATAAAAATTACCCGCTGATCTTAAATACCGGTCGCTTGCGTGACCAATGGCATACCATGACCCGCACCGCCATTGCCGCCAAATTAAATCAACACAAACCCGAACCTTTTGTCGATGTGCATCCGCTCGATGCCCTGCACTACAAACTGCTGTCCAACACCTTGGCCGTCATCGAAAGCCAGTGGGGATCAATGATTGCGCGTGTACAGATTACCGACAGCCAACAACAAGGCAACATGTTTGTCCCCATGCACTGGACTGAACAATACGCCAGCCAAGGCCGTATGGGTGCCTTAGTCAATCCCGTTGTAGACCCCGTCTCCAAACAACCGGAAAGCAAACACACGCCCGTCAACATCAAGACCTATCAACAGGTTTGGCAAGGTTTTATCTTGTCGCGCCGAGAACTGACCATTACCGAAGCAGACTATCGGGTCAAAATAAAAGGCGAGCAGTTTTACCGTTATGAACTGGCAGGAAAAACTCTGCCTGAAGACTGGCACAACAGTGTCCAAAAAAACCTGGACAACACAACTATCAAAAATTCTCAGTGGCAAGAATACCAAGACACCGGCAAAGGCAATTACCGTGCGGCACAAATTATCAACAATCAACTGGAAACCGTCATTTTTATCGCTGCCGATAACGACCTTCCAGAACGCAACTGGTTAACCGGCCTGTTTGCAAAAACACAATTAGAGATGCCGGAACGAATGGCGTTACTGACCGGTAGACCCCCGCTAGGTACGCCCGATGTCGGCACCATTGTCTGCGCCTGTTTTAACGTAGGCGAAAAAACCATACGAACAGCCATCAAAGAAAAAGGTCTAAAAACCCATCAGGAAGTAGGCGTTTGTCTTAAAGCAGGCACCAACTGCGGATCATGTGTACCCGAGATTAAGAGCTTGCTGCAAGCCAAAAAACCTTAAAAGATTGCTACAACGAAGAGCATGAAAGGCAAAATATTTCACCACGAAGGACACGAAGAAAAGCATTTTTTGATACTAAAGTGTAATTTTAACGAAATAAAAACATTATTCTGCTTCGGCGTGACGGGGTTTGCAACCCCGTTACTCACGTTTTTATCCTGCCTGAACTAAGGGATTTTTATGTGACTTTACGCCGAATTTTACACTTTTTTAAGTACGCTTTTGCTAAGTGTACTGACGAATTCTTCACTATTCTCATAATCTTGGTCTTGTATAAAATCGACAATCGACATTACCAATTTTTTGGTGTCCGCTATTTCTTCAAATGAACGACCACAACCTTGGCAATGAGTGCCTTCATAAGTACATTTATCAATACAGGGGTTAAATTTCATGAGGCGTCCTCTTAAGTTGGTAATTTTTATATTATCGCATTACCTGCCAGGATTTACATAGCGTCACTTTTAAGTGAATAACGTCAAGTATAGCTTTTTCAGTATCTACTTTAAAAAGCCGGGTAAATTGAATGCTAGCAATAATTAAGTAGTTAATTTTAAAGTATTTTATTTTTTACATACCACGTTTTACCCGGGGATTTAAAGTGGATACCT
>CAIMDR010000041.1 GCA_903839795.1 uncultured Methylococcaceae bacterium
ATTAAATTTCCCTTACATGAAGTTTGCAGACCATACGGATAACATCCCTTAAAGGGATGGTATCCGTTAAGATCGAAATTATTTATCTGAAAATCTATATAATATTTTAACTATTGCAATCGGGTTAAAAGCAAACTTCAACCGGATTCCATAAACCAAAAAGGCATAAATATATAATCAATGAATACTTTAGTGTTAGGGCTAGGTAATACCTTACTGGGAGATGAAGGCGTAGGCGTTCATATTATTCAACAAATGCAACAAGACAATGCGGGTATTGACGACATCACTTATTTGGATGGTGGAACGCTTAGTTTTACTCTGGCCGGTTATATCGAAGAAGCCGGCAATCTTATTATTATTGATGCTGCGCAATTAAATAGTTCACCCGGCGTTATTAAGGTTTACGAAGGTGAAGCCATGGATCAATTTGTTACCGGCAATCGTAATAAAAGTGTACACGAAGTCAATATTACTGATATTCTTTCCTTAGCCCATCTTACCGGTCACTTGCCGGAACGTAGGGCTTTAATAGGCATTCAACCCCAGTTAATTGATTGGGGAGATACGCTTAGCGAACCGGTTGCACAAGCAATACCCCAGGTTTGTAAAATCACCCGTGACCTTATACAGCGATGGGAAAGGGAAAAAGAAGTCCTTGCTTAAGATGTCGTAAAAAGTTAGCATCCATGATTTTATAAATCGTTGCTAAACTGATGGTCTTACGATAACCGATTTATTTCCGGCTATCGCCGTATAATCACCAACCCTAATTTGGAGATAGGTTAATGTGTCTTGCCGTACCCATGCAGATTACCAAAATTGAAGGCTATAATGCGCATTGTGTTGTCAAGGGCATTGAGCGGGATGTCAGCCTGTTTTTATTGCAGGATGAAACCATCAAGGTAGGTGATTATCTGTTGATTCATGTGGGTTATGCAATTCAAAAAATCAGTGTCGAGGAAGCCATGTCAACTTGGGAACTACTCGATCAAATGTTGGCCGAGGACGAACTCAGTGCATGAACTCTCCTTGTGTGATGACCTGTTAGGTCAGGTTATTGCTATCGCCGCGAAACACAAGGCGCAATCCGTTGAAAGTATCACCGTGGCTATTGGTGCTTTAGCAGGCGTAGAACCTCTCTTGCTTGAAAGCGCTTTTTCCCTGATTAAAGCAGGCACGTTGGCGGAACAGGCTCAATTGATTTTGCAAACAGCCCCGGTTATCGTGCTTTGTCGAACGTGTGGCACCCAATCCGAGGTTACCCCTAATCGCTTGTTGTGTAAGACTTGCCAAAGTAATGAAACAACTTTGATAAGCGGTGATGAGCTTATCTTGGCCAGTGTCGCCCTTAACTGTCCCGATTAATTATTTTACGATTGATGATAAAACAAACAAGAGGTAAATAGCATGTGTAATACCTGTGGTTGTAACATTACACCGGGCAACCGCCCGTTGGTTATGGCAGAAAAACCCAAAAATGGTGTGACGACCGTGTCTGTATTACAAAACTTGTTGTCGCAAAATAATCACCAAGCAGACCACAATCGCGCTCATTTTGATGCCAGTAAAGTACTGGTGATTAATTTAATGTCTTCACCGGGTTCGGGTAAAACCGCCTTGCTTGAAGCGACTATAAAACGCCTGCGTGAGTCCTTAAAAATCGCCGTCATTGAAGGTGATCTTGAAACCGAAAATGATACCAAACGGATTCAGGCACAAGGTGTGCCGGCGTATCAAATCACCACCGGCACAGCTTGTCATTTGGATGCGCATTTGGTGCATAATGCCTTGCATCATCTGGCGCTGGATAACCTGGATTTATTGTTTATTGAAAATGTGGGTAATCTGGTCTGTCCTGCCAGTTTTGATTTGGGACATCATCGTAATGTCGTCTTACTGTCAGTGACCGAAGGCGATGATAAACCCGCCAAATATCCCGTTATGTTTAGGGCGGCAGATTTGATGTTGATCAGTAAAACCGATTTATTACCTTATCTGGATGATTTTTCTCCAAGCAATGCTGAACAGAATCTGCATAATCTTGCCAGTGACGCACCCGTAATCGCCTTTAGCTCAAAAGACGGTCAAGGTATGGATGCCTGGATAACCTGGTTACTAACCGAAATAAAAGACTATCAGGCACTGCTGCTAAACCAAAAAACACAGCGCCCCAAAATACAACAGGATGGGCAATTGCTCCATGCCCAACCGGGTAATACCAAGTTTTATCCCGTCAGTAATAAAACCGAACATCTTGTTTAGCTTATTGGACCACGAAGACACGAAGTTATATTTTTTGTTTTTCTTCGTGCTCTTCGTGTCTTCGTGGTGAATTTTTTTAGCGTTTTTCGTGGACAAGACCTTAAAGCGTGACGGGGTTTGCAACCCCGTCACTCACGTTTTGAAAATTATTGAAGTCTCCAAACGTTTCGGTCGGGGTTGCAACCCCCGACCGGCATCCGGAACACGAAGCTATATTTTTTGTTTTTCTTCGTGCTCTTCGTGTCTTCGTGGTGAATTTTTTTAGCATTTTTCGTAGACAAAACTTAACATCATTTGAGCCAATACTATGCCAATTGCCGCAAAACAATTACTGGAAAAAATTCGCGAACTGCCTCTGCCTGATAAAGTTCGGATTATGAATGTTTGCGGCGGGCATGAACGCTCTATTTCCCTGGCGGGATTACGAACCGCCCTACCCTCTACTATTGAGTTAATTCCTGGCCCCGGCTGTCCGGTTTGTATCTGTCCTGAAGAAGATATTTATCAAGCCATCCAAATTGCAATTCATGAAGACGTTGTGTTATTGGCCTTCGGTGATATGTTGCGCGTTCCCGTTAATGTCCCTAAAGCGGCCATTCGTACGTTGGAACAAGCTAAAGCGGCGGGTGCAGATATTAGACCCATCGCCTCGCCAGCCGAAGCCGTTAAAATTGCCACCGCAAATCCTGAAAAAACCGTGGTATTTTTTGTCGCCGGTTTTGAAACCACCTGCGCACCGGTTGCTGCGATGCTTGCCGAGGGAATTCCTGATAATTTATTACTGTTAATGAGCGGCCGCTTAACCTGGCCCGCCGTTGCCATGTTACTGGATTCTGATACACCGGCCTTTGATGCGCTCATCGCACCCGGTCATGTCGCGACTATTATGGGTGCTGAGGAATGGCGATTTGTGGTAGATCAACATCATATTCCAGCGGCAGTCGCCGGCTTTACCACAGAAAGTTTGCTTGCCGCTACCTATTCGGTACTGCGGCAGTTGATTGAAAAAAAGGTGTTTCTTGATAATTGTTACACCCAAGTCGTTAAACCGGACGGTAATCTTATCGCCAAAAATATCTTAAGTGACGTATTTGATGTTATTGATGCGCCTTGGCGTGGCATCGGCATTATTCCACAATCCGGTCTTGAATTATCCGCAAAATACGCGGCACATAACGCCCGCTATCGTTATCCTGTTTATGCGGAAGAAGCCCGAAAAAAAGCCGGTGCCATGCCGCCCGGTTGTGATTGTGCCAAAGTTGTTTTAGGTAAAATAAAACCGAATGAATGCCGATTATATGGAGAAGCCTGTGTTCCCAGAAATCCTGTCGGCCCCTGTATGGTATCCGATGAAGGCGCTTGCCGTATCTGGTGGGCTTCCGGCATTAAAAGCAGCTTATCCACGAAAAGCACGAAAATACCCGGTTGATTTTGAACCATTAAAAAATAGAACACATTATTTATTCACCACGAAGGACACGAAGGACCCAAAGTTATATTTTTTGTTTTTCTTCGTGTCTTCGTGGTGAAAATCTTTCGACTGAAACGTTTGAACAGGAACTAATCTATTGACTACTGACAACCCACAAGCCAGACAAATTAAAG
>CAIMDR010000042.1 GCA_903839795.1 uncultured Methylococcaceae bacterium
TTCAGAAATTGACGCCATACAGTCGTCAACCAGAAGTAAATTGCGTCAGGTTTTATTTAAAATGTTACGGGAAGCCGAGTTACTAACCGTTAATAACACCATTAATGCAGGCTTGTTGAGCCCACGGCTTGTACAAGTGATAGCACACCATCAACGCCGGGATCTTTTATTTTTCCCCGTATTTGAGTCTGATCTGCAAGGATTTACCGCGTGACTTCCAGCGTAACGTCTACCAACCTACAAGCCGGTTTTGATCATTTACTGACTGTACTTTCCGGAAAAAGATTCCTGCAAAAAGAAGGCTTGGGTAACGAGGTTCCTTTTTTTATCTGCCCTTATGATGCCACTATTTCGGTTGAAGTCGCCAGACGTCAAAAGCAACTCATCAATCGTCTTGAACAATCCGGCATTAGAGTGCTGGAAATCAATTTATATGACCTATCCATTGAAATACTCAAGGAACGTGGGATTTGGGAACAAATTCTTGAAATAGAACCGAGTGTTTCAAAAGATGAACTAAAAGAATTGCTGCAAGGCGTGTTGGATCCTGAAACTAATTTAGTTCCTGCCATGGCCGACAAAATCAAAAACAACGAATTTGATATGCTGTTTCTAACCGGTGTGGGAGAGATTTTTCCTTATATTCGTTCTCACCACGTACTCAACAATTTACAAAGTACCGCCAAGGAAAAGCCGACCCTGATGTTCTTTCCAGGCACTTATACCCACTCGTTGGAATCTGGCGCATCGCTTGATCTTTTTCAGAGATTACATGATGACAAGTATTACCGTGCATTCAACATTTTTCACTGCGAAGCCTAAACGAGGAATACGTGATAACACTTAAGAGTATTTTTACAAAACGGGTTGATC
Organism: uncultured Methylococcaceae bacterium; assembly: GCA_903839795.1. Classification (GTDB taxonomy): domain Bacteria; phylum Pseudomonadota; class Gammaproteobacteria; order Methylococcales; family Methylomonadaceae; genus Methylobacter_C. The sequence goes on from CAIMDR010000042.1 coordinate 874, forward strand.
GCCCGATTGAAGGGGTAATTAAAGCCGATGATGAAGCCAGTCTTCGCCTTGAAATTGAAGAATACGTATTGACCAATGAGGTTGAACAACGTCTGGAATCCTTCCTGGATGCTTACAATAATTATGAAGGGGCTAACGGTGTCTGGATCTCCGGTTTCTTTGGTTCCGGTAAATCACATCTTTTAAAAATGTTGGCCCTGTTGCTGGAAAATCGAGAAATTGATGGCGTTATTGCTATCGATTTATTCCTGCCTAAATGTATCGACAATGAAATTCTTAGGGGTGATCTTAAGCGAGCGGTTGCCTTACCTTCAAAGAGTATTCTGTTTAACATTGATCAAAAAGCGGACGTTATCAGTAAGACTCAAATTGACGCGTTGCTGGCTGTTTTTGTAAAAGTCTTTGATGAGCGTTGTGGTTACTACGGCAAACAGGGCCACATTGCCCAATTTGAAAGGGACTTGGACAGTCGGGATTTATTTGAACCCTTTAAAACGGCTTACCAAACCTTGGCCGGAAAAGAGTGGCATAAAGGACGCGAACAAGCACTTTTAGAAGGGCCCAGTATTGCAAAAGCCTATGCCAGTGTCACCGGTGATCCGGAAACAACGGCCTTAGGCATACTCGACAAATACAGAAACCAATATAAAGTTTCAATTGAAGATTTTGCTGATCAAGTTAAAGTTTACATTGATCGACAAGCCCCGGACTTTAGGTTGAACTTCTTTGTTGATGAAGTGGGGCAGTACATAGCAGAAAACGTAAAGTTAATGACTAACTTGCAAACGATTGCTGAAAGTCTTGCCACCAAATGCAA
>CAIMDR010000043.1 GCA_903839795.1 uncultured Methylococcaceae bacterium
GAGTAAAATCATCTGCGTTATGCAGAAAATGCGTGAGGATTTTTCTATAGCTGGCTAATTCATCTAGCCAAACGGCTTGGAAATTATTTATCTGAAAAACTATAGTTCGGTAACCGCTAAAATATATGATACTGATGGCGTTACCTTGTTGAGTTCTGTTACCGAAACCGGCTTGTCGTCATCCAGTACCGGTATTGCTTTGCGTGGCATTGGCGGTGCGGCTATCACCTCCTTGTCAATTACCGCTGTACCGTTGCCAGCGGCGCTATGGATGTTTGCACCCGTCAGCGGCTTTTTACTGATGTTAAGCCGTCGCCGTAAAGGTTTGGTTTAACCCTTTAGGTTATTCGTTAAAGGGTATTTTTTAAATTCTACGAAGCTAGACGGGGTTTACAACCCTGTCTAGTTTCATATCCTAGACTCTGCTTACAAACCTGCACGAATAATAACTTTCAATTTAGTATCCTCTGTTTTATCGCCCAAGCCACATCTGCCGCTTGCCGGTTTTCTTTGACATCATGTACCCTAAACATTTGTACGCCTGCCATAACGCCTAAGGCGGTTGTCACTGCGGTTGCGGTAACCAGTTCCGAGGGTTCGGTCACTTTGCAAAGTGTGCCCATAAAGCGTTTACGACTGGTGCCTAACAGTACCGGAAAGCCTAGCTCCACCAGTGTTTTAAGGTGCGCCAGCAAATCCAGATTATCCTGTTTACGTTTACCAAAACCGATGCCGGGGTCTATCGCTATGTTTTCTTTTTTAATGCCGGCTTTTAAAGCGGCATTGATTCTGTCTTTTAAGGCTTTGATAACGTCTTGAACTACATCATCATAATAAGGATTATCCTGCATGGTTTTGGGTGTGCCTTGGCTATGCATTAAAATAATCGGTACTTCCGTTTGAGCAGCCAAGGTGAATAAGGCTACATCCCCTTGTCCGGCAGAAACGTCGTTGATAATAGTGGCGCCGGCGTCCAGCGCCGCTTTGGCCACTGTACTTGAGGTGGTGTCAATACTGATTAAAACAGGACTTTTTAACTGTTGCCTGATAGCCGTGATGACGGGAATAACCCGCTGTATTTGTTCTTCAGGGGTTACTGAATCTGATCCGGGGCGCGTTGATTCACCGCCTATATCGATAATATCTACGCCTTCAGCCAGCATACGCTCAACCTGCATTAGGGCATCATCTAAACCTGAGTATTTGCCGCCATCTGAAAAACTATCCGGCGTAACATTTAAAATACCCATAATTAGCGGTTTATTGAGTTGACTGAACATGTCGGGGTTCCTGTAAGAAGTGAAGTGTAGAATCGGGTATAATGCCCCAAACCTTTTGATTTTGAATAGTGTCATGAATAAACCACGACTGGCTTGGGCCATTACCGGCTCCGGTCATTATATAGAAGAATGTATGAATTTCCTGCTTACCCTTGATGAGGTTGATTTATATCTTAGTCAGGCAGCGGAGGAAGTGATACAAATGTACGGCTTTAAGCTGGATGATATTCGTCAAAAAATGCCTGTGTACCGTGATAAATCAGCCTCATCGCCAACCGTTGGACATTTTTATAAAGGTTATTACCACACCTTTGTGATGGCACCGGCGACTTCAAATACGGTGGCTAAATGTGTGCTGGGTATTTCTGATTCTTTGGTGACCAACTTATATTCCCAAGCGGGGAAATGCCGGGTACCGAGCATTGTTTACCCGTGTGACATTGAACCGGAAATGGAAACGACGGCGCCCGGGGGTAAAAAAGTGATGGTTTATCCACGTAAAATCGATTTGGAAAGTACCGATAAGTTAAGTACCCATGACTATACCAGTATCGTTAATAGTGTTGATGAATTGATCATTACCGTTAAAGAACGCCTGGTTTTTATTGCCAAGGAGAGTGACGTTTAATGAGTGAGCACCTCCTTTTTTTGACCGGCAAGCTGGCGGAAAAACAACTGCGCAGTATTCTGGAAAAAATGCACCCGGAATTTACTTATACCGTACATCAACTGGGGCTTAAAGTTGCCGCCTTAATGACGGCGGATATGATTGGCCGCCGGTTGGTCGATACCTTTGGCGCTGACCGGATTATTGTCCCTGGACGTTGCCGGGGTAATTTGGAAGCCTTGTCAGAAACCTTGGGTTTACCGATAGCTCGCGGCCCGGAAGAGCTTAAAGACTTGCCGCAGTATTTTGGCAAAGCCGCACAAAAACCGGATTTAAGTCGTTACAGTGTCAAAATATTTGCCGAAATTGTCGATGCGCCCCATGTTAGTGTTGAAGAAGTGCTTAAACGCGCTGAGTACTATAAAAAAAATGGCGCTGATGTCATTGATATAGGCTGTTTGCCCAGCACCGATTTTCCGCACATGGAAGAAATCATCCGCACCTTAAAGCAGGAAGGTTTTACGGTCAGTATTGATTCTTTGGAGGCCGGTGATTTAATCAGGGGTGCCAATGCGGGCGCTGATTATATGCTCAGTTTGCATGAAAGCACGCTCTGGGTTGCGGATGAGGTCGCGGCAATACCGATTATAATTCCGGAAAAGCATGAAGATTTGGCGTCACTGGATAGAGCTATTAAAGTGATGCAGGCCAAGAATAAACCCTTTATCGTTGATCCGATTTTAGACCCGCTGCATTTTGGTTTTACGCAATCAGTGGTGCGTTATCACGAGGTTAGAAAAAACCATCCCACTATTGAAATAATGATGGGTGTCGGTAATATTACCGAGCTAACTCACGCTGATACGGCGGGTATGAATACCCTGTTACTGGGTATTTGTTCAGAACTGGCCATTAATAATATCTTGGCGACTGAAGTCAGTCGTCATGCCTGTCGTGCTATTAAAGAAGCAGATTTGGCGCGGCGTATCCTGTTTGCAGCCAAAGAACATGACACATTGCCCAAGCATATTAATCCGGGCTTGATGGCGCTGCATGAGATTTCTCCCTTTCCTTATTCACTGGAAGAAATTAAAGAGCTTGCCGGACAAATATCAGACCCCAGTTTTCGTATTCAAACCAGCGCTGAAGGTTTGCATATTTTTAACCGGGATGGCTTGCACAGCGCGATTGACCCGTTTGATTTATTTCCCAAGCTGCACGTTGATACAGACGGCGGTCATGCTTTTTATTTAGGTGTTGAACTGGCTCGTGCTGAAATAGCGTGGCAATTGGGTAAACGTTTTACCCAAGATCAAGCCCTCAACTGGGGTTGCGCTACAGATCATGCAGAACAAACGGTTGATTTACACAGTTTTAAACCCGCTGGAACTACTTTACAAAAACCATCATGATTCAAGAAATCCTGGTTACCACCCAAAATAATTCAGGCTTGGCGCATATTGCGCCGATGGGTATTCATGTCAACGGTGATGACATTATTATCCTGCCATTTCGCCCGTCTATAACACTGGATAATCTGTTGGCAAGCAAGACAGCTGTGCTTAACTACTGCGATGATGTCCGTGTTTTTGCGGGTTGTTTAACCGGACGGCGAGACTGGCCGTTGATGGCGGCAGAAAAAATTAACGGTCAGGTGCTTCAGTGTGCGTTGGCACATACCGAAATTGAACTGGTGCGAACTGAAGAGGATTCGACCCGTCCACGGTTGTTTTGTAAAGCCGTGCATACTGTTAATCATGCGCCTTTTATGGGCTTTAATCGCGCCCAGTATTCAGTATTGGAAGCCGCTATTTTAATTAGCCGATTAAACAGGTTGCCGTTGGCAAAAATAGAAACCGAAATAGATTATCTGCGTATCGGACTTGAAAAAACAGCGGGAGACAGAGAGTTGGAAGCATGGAGTTGGTTGATGGAAGTGATAGAAAAATTTAAAGCAGAGGTCAAGGCATGAGCGGACTGCTAGCCAGTGTCAATAGCGTTACAGAAGCCTTGCTGGTGTTGGCTGCGGACGTTGATATTATTGATCTAAAACAACCGGCCTTGGGTGCCTTGGGTGCATTGGATGTGACTACCGTTAAAAAGATTGTTATCGCGATTGCCGGTCGTTGCCCGATTAGTGCAACGATTGGTGATTTACCCATGCAGCCTGAACCGGTATTTAATGCCGTTAAGGCGATGGCTGAAACCGGTGTGGATTATATAAAAATCGGTTTTTTCCCCGGTGATGACTGGCAAGGAACCGCTCAAAAATTGTCGCTGTTAACCCGGAAAAATCATGCTTTAATCGCGGTGTTATTTGCCGATACCCAACCTGATTTTGCCATTATAGATAGTTTAAAAGAAGCAGGTTTTACCGGCGTTATGCTGGATACTATGGATAAACAGCAAGGGTCATTAACGCAGGTGATGGCAAAAACGGACATTGCCCAATTTGTTACCCAAGCCAAAGCCCTGCAATTACTTTGTGGACTGGCAGGATCACTGAGATTGGATGACATACCCGAACTTATGTTTTACCAGCCTGATTATCTTGGGTTTAGAGGCGCGTTATGTCAGGGACATAACAGGGTAGGGCAGTTAAATAAGTTGGCTGTTATGCAGATTAGGGATGCTATAAAAAAAGCTTAACGGCTTGTCATAAGAACAGCTTAAAGGCTTATCACCACGAAGACAAAACGTTATGTCATTAAAAGCTTATCACCACGAAGACACGAAGAACACGAAGAAAAACCAAAGAAAAATCTTCGTGTTCTTCGTGTCTTCGTGGTGAAATGTCTTAACTTGATGTCTATGGGGTGGTCTTATTCCGGCCTACGCTTATTGCTTGTTGAGGTTATTTTCCAATCAGGAAAAACATTACAAATATTTTGTGGTGTAATCCGTAGCGGGGGAGGGGGTACTAAAATAATAACCTTGAAACGCCATGCATCCTTGTTGCTTTAAAAGAGTCAATTGTTCTGACGTTTCTACGCCTTTAGCAACCACATTCATGTTTAAATGCTGAGCCATAGAAATGATGGTTTTTACAACAACCGCATGATTGGCGTCTGTTAAAATATCTTTGATGATCTCCCTATCTATTTTTAAGGTATCAATCGGCAACTGTTTTAAATACATCAAAGAAGAATAACCCGTGCCAAAATTATCCACGGCAATTGAAATGCCCAGTGCTTTTAAGGCGTTTATTTTTGCTGTTGTATCGGTAATATCAACAATCAGATCGCTTTCAGTTAATTCAATACCCAGTAAATGGGGTGCAATTTTACTGGTGTCTATTGCATACTTTACTTGGTCGACAAAATCCTGCTGCCTAAATTGACGAGAACTGATATTAACCGATAGAGGCGCTAGCTTAATACCGGCATTTTGCCAGGTTTTAATCTGCTTACAGGCTTCCATTAATGCCCATCGACCTATCGCCAGAATCAAACTGCTTTCTTCGGCAACGGGGATAAAATCTTCGGGTAAGAGCATGCCTTTTTCCAGATGTTTCCAGCGTATCACGGCTTCAGTCGCTATTGCAGATCCTTCGGCATCGACTTGTGGCTGATAACACAATATAAATTGGTTGTTTTCAATAGCCGCCCTGATATCTTGCTCAAGCATTAAGCGTAAATCTGCGGCTTTTTGCATATTGGCGTGAAAAAAACTTACGGTATTGCGGCCACTGGCTTTAGAGCGATACATCGCAGCATCGGCTTGTTGCAGAAGGTCATCAGGACTTTGGTGATTATCGGGAAACAAAGTAATACCGATGCTGGTTGATATTTTATGCTGATAGTGATCAAGCATAAACGGTTCATTTAAGGTGTCTTTAATTTTTTCAGCAACCGCCCAAGCTTGATCAGCTGCCGTGTTTAAGTGTTCCGAAGAGGCAGGCAGTAATACAATAAATTCATCCCCGCCCAACCGTGCAGGTGTATCTTCTTCTCTAAGTACTGATGCCAGTCGGTTGGCAACCTGAACGAGCAACTGATCGCCCGCCCTATGCCCTTGTAAATCGTTAAGTAATTTAAAATGATCTAAATCCAAAAATATAACAGCGCCATATTGCCCGTGCCTTCTCGCGCTGGCCAATTCTTGGTCAAATCGGTCCAATAGTAAACGCCGATTAGGTAATTGGGTTAAAGGATCATAAAAAGCCATTGCATGAATTTTACCTTCAGCATCTTTTTTCTCGGTAATATCCGAAAAAACATGAACATAATGGCTCACTTCACCGGTATCATTTTTTACAGCGGCAATGGTCTGCCATTCCGGATAGATTTCACCGTTTTTTCGCCGATTCCAAATTTCGCCCTCAAAGCGACCATACGTTTGTAACTGCTTCCAGATTTCTTGATAAAACAAGGGGTCGTGTCGCTCGGAAGACAGTATTCTGGAGTTTCTTCCTTGGACTTGTTCTTGGGAGTAGCCGGTAATTTCGGTAAAGGCTTTATTGACCCGCAATATTTTGGAATCCTTATCGGTAATCATGATGCCTTGCTGGCTTTCAAAAGTAGTGGCTGCCAAGCGCAATTGTTCTTCGGTCTGTTTTTGCCTCGTTATATCAACCATGAAACCAAATAACTCGGTTAATTTATCGTTCTCTTTGGTTAAATCAATAAAGTTACGCACCCAGACACAGTGGCCGTCGGCGGCAATGATACGAAATTCAACTTCGTGATTGTGTTGATTCCTGATGATATCTTTATACGCTGCCACAACGAAATCCCGATCATCTTCATGAATATGTTGTTGACAAAAATCAACTTCATTAAGCCATTGCCGGGGCGGAAAACCCAATAAACGCTCGGCTTCATCGCTGACAAACAAAAACCTGAGCGTATCAGGATCGGCTCGCCAAGCAATGGCTGTCTGCGTTTGTACCATTTTTCTGAACAGATGCGCACTAGCGATATGTCGTTTGCGGCTTTTTTTGAGAGCATGAGACTGTTTGTCAATTTTAGCTCTGATTGACTCATTCCGGCCGTTTAACATTAATAATCCAATACTTATAAAACCGGTTAAAAACACGCTGGAGGCAAGCAGTAGCCAAACCGAATCCAAATAATAGACGGTTGGATTGATGATTCTTCCTAAACGTTCAACTTGATAATGCTGTGTCACTTGATAACTGATCGCGATTATTACTAATAGCGACAGCAGGGGGATGCCCATAGATAATAAACGTTGCTGCCATACGGTATATGAACGATCAAAGACCATAAAAAATAATGGGGTAAAAATAAAGATGCCAGTACAATCGCCCAGCCACTGAGTCAAGAAAGAAAAGACAATTGTCTCCTCTGGTATCGTGCCCGTTAGAGTGAGCCCATCAACATTCAGAAGGGCGGGTAAAAAAGTGGCAACCGGGCCTGCGAAAAGAAAAAATCGGATAATCAATGAAGTCGAAATTAATGCATTAGGATAATCCGCATATTTTTTGACCAGAACACAACCCAACCAGGTTTTGAAAACGCTAATAACCGGCTTAAGAAAAAAAACCAGCCATTCTAGTGAGGGCCCCACTGAAATAGGGTGCGAGTCGTTTTGATAGTGTAAAAGTAACTCGGCCAGAAATATCGCTGGTAACACCCGATAGCCCCACAATAAAACAGCGCCCAACCCAATGCCGGCAGGGGGCCAGATGGCAGTGGCATCATTGGGGTGCAATGATAATGACAATGTCAGTCTACCGGAAAAATAGAATAAAACGACAGTCACAAGCGCTGGCAGCCAATTTTTAATAAGCGGATTTTGTATGGGCATTAGGCTCATGTAGAGATCGTCATTAATTTTGGTATCTAAAATTGACAGTTAAAACTCAGAAACTTGCTTGTCACAACAATTGTTTGGTAATGCGCATTAACATACGTGAATCTCCTATTTCTTTCTCGCGCGGGGAAAAGGTTGACTCAAGTGAGTTGTGCGTATTTCTTAATGGACATCCCAAGCATAGACCAAGCAGAGATACCTTGAACAATTAAAGCGGAAAAAAATATTGAAATCTGTCTTGTTAATAACAGGAGAGACAGTGCTACCCACTTACAGACGGAACAGTAAATAGCAAAATAATTTGCCAGTGCTAAAAAGTCCGTCATACTGGCATGGATGCCGAAATGACGGAATGCCGGTATTGGCTAAAATTTCTTGTCCCGTCTTAAGGCAACTCGCAATAAATAACACCCGCCAAGTTTCACAATACTACGTTTTAGTTACTACAGTTGAGCTGTAAATTTGTGTAGTTTATTGATTGCGAGTTACCTAACTGAGTAGTCGGAGACAGTAACTACACAGGTCATTTAATAGCGACTTGAGTTTGCCTGAACCGAATTTTCTGCTTTAACACGGAAGGCTCTAGTGATTAATGTAAGCCGTTACTGATAATGTGTGGAGTCATCATACAATTTAACTCTGTTACTGAGCTTGTATGACGTATAATTTAGTTATAACTTTAACTTTTTTAAAAGATCTGGACTATGTCAATTAGCCTTAGAAAAATAACCCATCAAGTTTTAGTCGGCGATGTTAAAGTCGGCGGCGGTGCACCAATCGTTGTTCAATCAATGACCAATACCGACACCGTTAATGTGTCAGCAACCGTTAATCAAATTATAGAATTGTCTACCGCAGGCTCTGAACTGGTTCGTATCACGGTTAATTCGGAAGAAGCGGCAAAAGCCGTTGCCGAGATTCGCAACACCTTAACTCAGAAAGGTTACTCCGTACCCATCGTTGGCGATTTCCATTTTAACGGTCACAAATTACTGGAAAAATACCCCGACTGCGCAGAAGCCCTGGATAAATATCGCATCAATCCAGGTAATGTAGGGCGTGGTAAAAGTCGCGATCCACAATTTCAGCAAATGATTGAATTTGCTTGCCAATATAACAAACCGGTTCGTATTGGTGTTAATGGCGGCAGTTTGGATCAGGCGGTATTAACCCGATTACTGGATGACAACCGGTTGCAAAAACACCCGGAATCATTACCTGCCATCACCCGTAAAGCGATCGTTTTATCAGCACTTGAAAGCGCTGCCAAAGCAGAAGAAATAGGTTTGGGAAAAGATAAAATTATTCTGTCTTGCAAAATTAGTAATGTGCAGGAACTGATTAATATTTACCAAGACTTGTCCAGTCGTTGTGATTATGCCTTACATCTGGGTCTTACCGAAGCCGGTATGGGTTCCAAAGGCATCGTATCGTCAGCGGCCGCTTTATCCGTGTTAATGCAGCAGGGCATTGGCGATACCATTCGTATTTCTTTAACACCGGAACCCGGTGCCTCCAGAACCCAGGAAGTGATTGTGGGTCAGGAAATTCTTCAAACCATGGGTTTTAGATCCTTTACACCGATGGTTATTTCTTGCCCCGGTTGTGGTCGCACCACCAGTGATTATTTCCAAAAACTGGCGATGGACATTCAAACCTATTTACGCGATCAAATGCCGGTATGGCGCACCCAATATCCCGGTGTAGAAACGATGGAAGTTGCCGTAATGGGCTGTGTCGTTAACGGCCCAGGGGAAAGTAAAAGTGCCAATATCGGTATCAGTTTACCAGGCACAGGCGAAACCCCTGTAGCCCCTGTTTATGAAGATGGCGAAAAAACAGTCACTCTTAAAGGCGACAGAATCGCTGAAGAATTTCAGGAAATAGTCCAACGCTATATAGAAACACATTACGCTGCATAATTAATCGTAACGATTCAGTTCCCAATGCCGTTAAGTTAAGCGCACGTTATTTAAAAACTGGAGTGCAATCGCTTTAGCTATTGCCTGTAAAAACAGCTAAAGCGGTTTTAATCAAGTGAGTTGCTTAAATTAACAGCATTACCCGCGCCCACCTTTTTTAAAGGCGGTAAGTAAAGCGAGTGGGACTGAATACTTACATACGAGACATAACCAGCCTTTTTTATTCGAATAATAGTTATGCACGATCCCTATTTAGATTTAATTGATAAGCATTGGAACAACATTCTAACGATTTATAAAAGCTTTGAGGATAAAAAGCCAATTTTAGAATATGACGTTGATGATAAGAAAATATATTCATACCCGGCAACCGATTATATTAATAACTTAACTGAAAGAACTCGAAGCAGAACTGAAAAGCAATACAAAGAGGCATGTAAAAAACATCAATTTTTATTATTTGTTAAAGACACAACAAATCAGAAATTGAAATCCTACATTTTTGATGTTATTTGGAAAGTATGACAA
>CAIMDR010000044.1 GCA_903839795.1 uncultured Methylococcaceae bacterium
CAACGCCAGTCTTCCGGCACATATTCCCAGCGCGTACCCGGTGCAATGCCGGATTCCGGATCACCGACTTCTTCATCATAGATATGACCGCAAACATCGCACACGTATTTTTTATAATCAGACATTTTTATTTTCCATCCACTAATAATTAAAAACCAATTCTATATTTTGTAAAGTAAACCTGACTATAACAGTTTCAGGTTAATTTTTTTTAATGCAAGTTATGTTTCCTGTTTAAAAGGCAAATAAGAGGCGGCATTCTCTTTATAACGTTGCACCGCTTTTTGCTCTTCGGTTAGAAACTGATCGATTGCTTTTGCAAATCGGACATCTTTCAGCCAATGTGCAGAATACGTCGTGACAGGCTCAAAGCCGCGCGAGATTTTATGTTCTCCTTGAGCGCCTGAATCAAACTGCTTTAAGCCCTGTTCAATGCAATAGTCCATGCCTTGGTAATAACAGGCTTCAAAATGCAGGCCATTATACTCTTCATAACAGCCCCAATAGCGGCCATATAAAGTATCTGCACCGATAAAGCTCAATGCAGCTGCAACCGGTTTATCGTCTTTAAGCGCCAGAACCAGCAATAATTGCTCGCCCATGGTCGCTGCTATTTGTTTAAAAAATGCAAGGTTCAAATACGGCTGCGAGCCCTTTTTTAAATACGTCATCGCATAAAAGTCAAAAAATGTCTGCCATTGACCATCACTGACATCCGACCCTGCTATACGCAATAAACTAACGCCTTGCTCGCTGACCCTACGGCGTTCACGTTTCAGCATTTTGCGTTTACTGGCACTTAAGGTTTGCAAAAAATCATTAAAATCCCGATAGCCCTGGTTAAACCACTGAAACTGCACACCCTCACGAATACTTAAATTCAATGACCGAAATAACTCAACTTGATGAAGGGCAGGGAACAGACAATGCCACGAAGAAATATCCCGCTGTTCTGAAAGCTGTTTTATAAACGTCAACAAGCGTTGCGTGATCTCAAGCGGATCGATGGCGGCTTTAACAACAATGCGCGAACCCTGGCAAGGTGTCAGCGGGATGGAGGTCAGCCACTTTGGATAATAGTCAAGTCCATGTTGCTGATACGCCTGAGCCCACTGATGATCAAACACATATTCGCCCCAAGAGTGCTCTTTTAGATACAGAGGCATAAAAGCAACTAGTTCCTCTTTATCCAACACCAGTAAATGTGCAGGAATCCAACCCGTTGACACGGCGATAGAACCGCTTTGCTCCAGCGCCAATAAAAATTCATGGCGCATAAAAGGATAGGCGTCACCGGCAAGGTGGTTCCACTGGTCACAATCAACTTGCGCCATACTACTGATTTGCTTTATATCCATTTTTTAAAAACAAGGCCGTTAAAATAATAGAATAACATCAATTCATCAAAGTCAGTGTTCATAAACGGGTTATCAAGCCTGTTAATACCGATCAACCACCGTCAAACTGGCATCAAGTTAGCCGCGTCGGGTTAAGGTTAGCGCCTAACTCGACACAGATTATTATCATTTTTTGTGATAAAAAAGTGTCTACTGCTTTTGGGCTTTTTTATTTCGTGTCTTTCGTGTTTTTCGTGGATAAATTGCAGTTTTTAGGATGAAGGATGCTGTTTATTTTGGAATATTCGTTACTAATCGGCATAAACCGCTTGATATATTCAATAAATTTGCGTACTTTACTCAGCAAATTGGGCGTGTTTTGTCCAAAATCCTGGATCAATAAATTTTAATTAATAACAGCATTCACGAAGGACGAAAGCTATGGACGAAAGATGGCTGACGGTTGACGACATTTGTACCTATCTAAACGTAAGTAACGAAACTGTTTATAAATGGATTGAGCTTCGAGCCATGCCTGGACATCGCGTGGGGCGGCGTTGGATGTTTAAACAAAATGAAGTCGATGATTGGGTACGTTCGGGCAATGCTGCCGATAAGCCGGAAAAGGAAGCCATTAAGTAATGCCTGAATTAAACAGTTTTGCACTGCTTGGCAATTACGACACCACCATAAATATCATTGGCGGGTTAAGTGATTGTGGTGTTATCTATTCGGCCATTGATGCTTATTTTGGTCAGGGCGATGCTATCCGGGATTTGGCAACCACCAGAAACGAATTCAATTTAAGAACCGAAAAAAGCAATGCACGCGTTGAGTTGGCAGTAAGGCGGTCGTTTCTTGAGTTTTATAACCAGGATCATAAAGATTTAATACAGGCCGTTTTTCAACATAAATTACCCTTACCGGAAAGGGAGTTGATTTTGTTTTGGCAGTTCGCACTCAATAACCGACTGTTTCGAGAAATTTCATCCC
>CAIMDR010000045.1 GCA_903839795.1 uncultured Methylococcaceae bacterium
GTCACGCCCAAGTACTCGTTTCCAAGCTGGAGAGCCAGAATAACGCTAACCGTTTTTGCTTTTCTTCGTGTCCTTCGTGTCTTCGTGGTGAATAAAGTCGTAACTGTGTTCTCCCGCCCTTTGCAATAAGATGTTGCTTAACCGTTTTAAGGTCGCTCAATTTGAAATTCCCGGTTTTGGTAAATAACAACCAAGCTGTCAGGGCGGATTTCTTTGAGTACCATGGCGTCTTTTATTTGCTGGCCGGATTTATACTTGACCATATCAATCATGACGAAGCAGTCTTCAGGATGCTCTGAATAGACAAATACATTGATACTCAACTTCGGCACTGTCTGGCGAAAGTCATAGGGCAGATCGCTTAAAAATGGGGGGCCTTTTTTTACGGAGATTGTTTCCGGGGGAATGGGTTCAAGGTTGGCAGCAGTCTCAATTTCGATGGGTGCTGTTGCCGGTAGTATGGGTTTGTTGGTAATAGGCAGCGGTTTGGTTGCATCAGCAGTCGGTTTTTTTGTGACAACTACTTTTTCCGGCTTTTGTGTCTCAACCCATTCTGCAATCGAGGTGGTTTTGGCTTCCGTTTTTTGAACAGGTTTTTCCGGTTGAGTCACTTTATCCAGCACAACGGCATTGTCTCTGGTTTCTTGTGCAGGCAGAGCTTTTGAAACCGGTTGCGCGGTTAGGTCAGGCGTTGGTATCGGGTTCTTTTGAATAAACCAAACAAGGCAGGCAATCAGCAATACATTACCGGTAACCAGAACAGCGTAAAATTTCGCTGTTTTGTGCCGGTTTTGTGGTGGTTGCTGGAGACGGATTTTGTCCGTTACGGTCTCAGACTGAACAGCTTGTCTTTCTTGTTCTGATTTACGTAGGGCATTTAGAATAAAAGACATAATTAATCGGTTATTTCCAAGTGAGGCGAATCAAGGCTACTTGCCAGTTTTTTAAGATGAGCCAAGGTTTGGTCTCCCACCTTACCGTCTTCCGGTAATTGCTGCTGATGCTGAAAACGTATAACGCGAGCAACTAAATGATCATCATAAAAACGTGGCAGTGCTGCATTTTCGGTTTTTCCATCAATACGAGTTAACATAAGACGCAACCATGGCACGTTATCCGATGACTGGCGCGGATATATTGTTTTAAAATCAACGATTGATGCAGGTTCCAGCATTAAATAATAACCGTTCCAGTGTTTTTGCACGTCCGCTACCGGAAAAGTCATCTTATCTTTAAAATGAATCATGGCTTGGTTTTGTCCAAATCCGGTAAGCAAGGCATGGCGCTTTTTTTTACCGGCCAAGGAGAACTCCAGAATAACCGGACGATTAAGTGCCAGCATATCTTTCCAAGTAGCTTTGCCAAACACGCAGCGCAATCCCGTTGTTTCAACATAAGGGCAATCAACCTGATTATTCTCAGGGATGGGTTTGTCCCAGAGTTTCAAGGCGCTGATTAATGCAGCGTTTAAGGAATGATCCGGGTTATTAATCCAGTCATGAAGCGTTTGTATCTTTTTAACAGGAAGTGATTTTTGTGGGTCGGGCAACTTGCCGGGTTCGATGATATTCGTTGTTGTCGGGAGGGCTGGGTAGGGTGTTGCCGGATTGATTTTGGTTTGATGAGTCGCGTTCGGCCAAGCCTTTAAAAAATAGAGACCCGTGGCAATGCACCCTAAAAGCAGCAGCGTTAATAATACCGTTGGATAAGCCGTTTTTTGACTGAACTCTCCCAGCGTTTCTTTGGCAGCACGGCTAACGATTGCCGGCGTAACAACATAAGTGTCGGTTGAGTAAGCACCCAGCAAGGCGCGATCACAGAGGATATTAATTACTCTGGGAATACCTGAAGATAGTTTGTAAATTTTGCATATCGCGCTGTCTTTAAAAATATCCGGATGACCGTTGCTCACTATCAATCGATGGCGTATATACGCGCGGGTTTCTTCCAGTGATAAAGGCAATAAGTGATAACGTGCGGTTATGCGTTGATTTAACTGACGCAAATCTTGTCTGTTCAGTAAATCCTTCAATTCGGGTTGACCGACCAGAATAATCCGCAATAACTTTGTTTTACTGGTTTCGAGGTTGGTCAGCAGACGGATTTGTTCCAGCACGTCCATGCTTAAATTCTGCGCTTCATCAATCAGTAAAACCGTGCGTCGGCCGTTGGCATGGGCGGTGAGTAAATACTGGTTTAAAAGATCAATCAGGTTTTTTAACGTATGTTGATTTTTGTTATAGATAATACCCAGTTCATCACAAATAGTTGCTAATAACTCGATTGCATTAAGCTTTGAATTTAATATCAGGGCAAGATCTATATTTTGGGGGAGTTGCTGTAAAAGGCAGTGGCACAGTGTGGTTTTTCCGGTGCCCACTTCGCCTGTTAAAGCAACAAAGCCGCCACCAAAATCCATACCGTAAAGAAGATGAGCCAAACCCTCCTGATGGCGTTGACTCATATAAATAAAGTGCGGATCGGGCGATATTGAAAACGGCAGTTCGCTAAAATGAAAGTAGTGGTTATACAAGGTATTGAATTTTTTGAGTAAAGCTAAAGATTTATTATTGTAACCTACAACTTGAAAATCAATACCTTAAATGTTGGGGGCTTGTCGGTTTAAGATAACCCGGTGGTCTTATTCCGGCCTCATATAGTCTTTCAGAAATTAAATTTCCATTCACGTTGTTGTAAAATCATACAGATAACATCCCTTGAAGGGATGGTATCTGTTAGCATCGAAGTTATTTATCTGAAAATCTATAGACATAAACTTAAAACATTTCACCACGAAGACACGAAGAGCACGAAGATTTTTCTTTGGTTTTTCGTCGTGAACTTCGTGTCTTCGTGGTGAGTTAATATCTTTAAGTTGATGCGTATGGGGTGGTTTTATTCCGGCCTACGCCTGATTTTAATGATGGTGATGATGGTGGTGCTGAACCGGCGGTTTTTTAACCGTCAGAGAGCAGGTGTGATGAGTGGTGCCTTGCTCAATTTGCAAGGTACAGTGATGAACGGCGTGGTGTTCTTCAAGCGTGCGTACACAATCATCAATAAAACTATCGCCCGGGTGGCCGTTGGGCATTACCAAGTGTACGGTTAGCGCATTTTCAGTGGTGCTTAAACCCCAAATATGCAGGTCATGAATGTCTGTTACTCCTTCTAATTGGCATAGATAGGCATCAATGGCAGGGACATCAATTTGTGCCGGTACCGCACTCATGGCCAATTGCAGCGATTCACGCAGCAAACCCCAGGTGCCAAAAACAATAACAACCACGATAACCAGACTCATAACCGGATCAAGCCAGTACCAACCGGTGTACAGCATACCGATTCCGGCAAGTACCACGGCCAGTGATACTGCGGTGTCTGCGGCCATGTGGAGGTAAGCGCTGCGAATATTTAAATCGCCTTTACTGCCTTTCATTAATAGCAAGGCAGACAGACCATTGATGAGGATGCCCACGGCTGCCACACTGGATACCGTTAGACCTTCGATAACAGGGGGTTGCGAAAAGCGATGAATCGCTTCCCAGGCAATCGCGCCGCAAGCCACCAGCAATAACATGGCGTTGGCTAAAGCCGCCAGAATTGATGTGCTGCGTAGTCCATAAGTGTAACGTTTACTGGGCTGTTTGCGTGCCAAAACCACAGCGCCCCAAGATAACAGCAAGCCCAGTACATCAGAGACGTTATGTCCGGCATCGGCTATCAGTGCCGTTGAATTGGCCAGAAATCCATAGACAAATTCAACCGCCACATAAACCATGTTTAGCAAGATGGTGATTACAAAAGTTCGCCCTTGGTTAGTGGGGGCGTGGTGGTGATGTTTTTCAGAATGCGAGTGGTTGTGATGATGTGTCATTACTTTATTTCTGCCATTATTTTTTTGATTTTAGCCAATACTTGCTGTTGTTGTGCTTCACTCAGTTTGCTAAAGTCCTGCTCAAATCCGCTCAGACTGTAGGCCGGTTCGCTGGCAACATTACTGGCTACGCCAAGACCGCAATCAGTAAATACCCGCTTAATGGGGTCGGCGGCATTATCCAAGGCGATAGAGCTTGATAAAACCGTTCGTAACATGGTGTTAACACGAATAAAAACCGCTTGCCCTGTCAACAGATCATCAGCCATGCTTTTGGCAAATTCGTTTGAATAGCCTTTACGCTTGGAGTCGGGGAAGGTTTTCATTTGCACCGTAACCGGTGTTTTTTTGTCGATTTGATATTCCAAATTAAAGCGACTGCCTTGCGAGGCGATCAAGTCGTCTGCGTCAATAACGGCTTGTAATTTATTGTCCTTGCAAACAATTTCCAGCATCATATTGTCATAAAGACCGGGGCGGGGCAGGGGGGATTGTGCAAAACTATAGGTTTGATTGGTTAAGCTGTCGCTTTCTTGATGATAGCTCCAGGTATTGTCAGCCAACGTGTTTAAGGAATGGGTGATTAAAAATCCAAACAACAGTACCGATGTGCTGTTACCAAAAAAACGGTTGTGGTTCATTTTAACCTCAAAAAAAGGGAGTGGCTTCATGACAGGCCGGGAAGTGAGTTCCTTCCCTATGGCAAAATATTTTATAGTAATCCTATAAACGCGTGTGAGGTTTTTTTTAAAACCAGACTTACGCAACCAACTTCTCCAGTGCTTTGGTTAACGCAATATAAGGCATCAGGTTTGCCGGAAAAACCGATTTTATTTCTTGATAAATTCGTCGGTATTGATTGATTTTTTGTTTTTCAGCGGGTAACGCAAAGTAGTCCGCACAGTTTGTAGCGGTGCTTAATAAAACGTTATTAATCAACAGACATAAGCGGCGCTTTATATCCGCCTGTAAATCAGTTGACACTTTTTGCTCCCAATAATCATGCGCAGGCATTTTTGCCAGTTGCTCGTAGACTTCATGCAAGCCCAGATAACCGGTGATTTCGTTCAGCAACGTGTAGACGGTGACAAAGTCGGTTGCGGTTTCAGCGGATAACGAAACGATAAACGGGAAATCATTAAGACGGCTAATAAACGTCAGTCTTTGTGCCAGTGCTTCTGAACAACCTTCTTGCTGGTAGGACTCTATTTGTTGTTTAAATTGAAGGCTGTCTTGCTGATTAAAATAATGCTCAAAGTCTTGTAAATAGCGGCTATAACCCGTGATGGTTTGGGTATCAGGGCGTATGGTTTTATTATGCAATAAAGCCCAGCGACAAAAACCGGTGAGCATTTTTTCAAGCTGGTTCAAATAGTGATATTGAGTAGTCGCCGGTATTTTATTGTCCAGCGCATAAATTGACTCGCGCAGTGCATCACCGTCCAAAACCCGGTCAAAAGTCAGATAACAACCGACATGATCCAGTATATTGGCGTTTTCGCTGTCGCTATCCAAACTTAAAAAGCTGCATCCCGCTTGATTGATTATTTTATTACTGACGATAGTGGCTTTAATTTCACTGGCCAGAGGATGGGCAGATAAGTCATTTTTATAATGCGCATTAACCTGCTCGGGAAAATAGGCCTGCAAATAACAGGCGCAGCATTCATCGTGTAGCAAAGCGGTTTGATCTTGTATCTGCCGGGTTAAGTACATTTTGCTGGCGGCCATTAATACAGCAAGTTCAGGACGGGTGATTAGCTGTCCTGGCCTGGCTAAAATGGTTTTGCCGGGTGGGAAAGATTCAACCACCCGATCCAAAAAGCCAACGGCTTCCAGGCGTTCTGCCAGTTGCAAAAAAACGGGGGCATTATCGGCACTGCGTAATTGCTCTAATGATAAACAAAGGCTCTGGGCATAATTATTGGCCAATACTTGCCTGCAAACAGCGTCAGTCATGCTGATAAATAAAGGTTGATAATCAGCGATAACGTGTTTTTTTTGTAAACCGGTGAGCAGAATTTTTAAATTAACTTCATGATCCGAGGTATCCACACCCGCCGAATTATCAACTGCATCGGTATTAATACGGCCGCCGCGCAAGCTGTATTCAATACGCGCTTTTTGCGTAAATCCCAAGTTTGCGCCTTCGCCAACGACAACAGCACCCAAGTTGACGGCATCCACGCGCACATTATCATTGCTGCGATCACCGACGTCTTCGTGCTTTTCAGTACCGGCTTTAACATAGGTGCCAATACCGCCCAACCATAATAAGTCTACCGGAGCCGTCAATAGGTAACGTATCAGGGATTCTCCATCCAGTGTTTTGTAACGTATGCCCAGCCATTTTTTTAACTCGGCTGAAACCGGAATATCTTTGTCTGACCGAAAGTAAACGCCACCGCCTTCAGAAATAAGTGTCCGGTCATAATCATTCCAACTGGAACCCGGTGATTTAAACAAGCGTTTGCGTTCATTGAACAGGGTAGGGCTAGCCGACGGGGTGGGGTCAATAAAAATATGTTGTCCACTAAAAGCGGCCACTAAACGGATACAGGGCGACAATAACATGCCGTTACCAAAAACATCGCCATCCATACTGCCAATACCCAGTACCGTAAAAGCTTCGTTTTGTATATCTTTGCCTAATTCCTGAAAATGCCGTTGTACGCATTTCCACGCACCGCGAGCCGTAATGCCCAGTGCTTTGTGGTCATACCCCTTGGAGCCGCCGCTGGCAAACGCATCACCCAACCAGAATTGATAATCGGCTGACACGGCATTGGCAATATCTGAAAAACTTGCCGTCCCTTTATCGGCAGCCACGACTAAATAGGGATCGGGATCATCATAACTGACGATGCTCTGCAAGCGGGCGATTGCGCCATCCGCATAATTATCGGTTAAATCCAACAGGCTGCGCATCAGGGTGATGTAAGCTTTTTTCCCCGCTTCTTTTAGATCCAGACCGAAGCTTTGGGGCGAGAATTTTAATAAGTTTTTCTTTAATACAAAACCGCCTTTAGCCCCGGTCGGAATAATTAAGGCATTTTTGCTGATCTGGGTTTGCATGAGTCCCAGTATTTCCGTTCTAAAATCATCGGGACGATCTGACCACCGTATGCCACCCCGCGAAACTTTACCGCCACGCAGATGAATACCTTCCATATCAACCGCATGGACATAAATCTCGTTTTTCGGTTTAGGGGAGGGCATGTCGATAACCCCTAAGCTATTAATTTTGAAGGCAACAAAATAATCATCATCCAGGTTACGCCGTAAATGAAAATTACAGCGCATCGTTGCATCAATCAGATTAAACAGGGTGCGTAAAATCCGGTCATCATTAATATCAGAAACCGTAGCCATGCTGTCCAGTAATTGCAGGCGCAAGGGAAATAAGGCCTGTTCTTCCCTGAGTACCGGATCACTCCAATCCGGATTAGGTCTGAAGCGGGCTTCAAAATAATTAAACAGGCACAAAGCAACAACAGGATTATTTATTAAGGCATGATGAACCGTGGCACGGGACGTTTGATGCCCCAATTGTAAATAATAATTTCGATAAGCCCTCAGTACATCAATTTCTTGCCAGGTCATGCCGGTTAACACCAACAGCTTATTAAGTGCGTCATTATTGCTTTTGCCATCCAGTATGACTTGAATGGTTTTTAGTAATTGGGTATTAACACGACTTAAAGGGATGCATTGGTTTGTTGCTGTTTTAATGGTGAAGCTTCTAATAAATTGCGTGATGCCTTTAACAGTGATGGAAAACTGTACTTGATCAATGACTCTTAGGTGCATATTTTCCAGAACAGGAAGGTATTCATCCAGAAAATGTGCTTGTTGACTGTAAAAATGTAACCGGTAATCGGCTATTTCTTTATAAGGTTTAAGCAGACTGATAGCGTGGCTTTTTGAGGTGGATAGTTGTTCAAGATGCAACAGATCTTTTAAAGCGTAACGTGGCGCTACCAAAGTCGGGTAGTTAGTTGGTAAAGCGGAATGATATTTTTGCCATAATTGTTGACCGGTATCTTTGCCCAAAGCCCGTTCAGCGATTTTTTGAAAAGAAGCAGCCCAAGATGGGGTGGGTTGAGTTGATTGCACGTCCATTTATTCACCGTTTAAATTATTTACTTTCAGTGTAATTATTCAGTCCCCCTCTTTAACAAAGAGGGGTTAGGGGAGATTTTATTAGATAAATCCCCCTCAACCCCCCTTTTTCAAAGGGGGGAGA
>CAIMDR010000046.1 GCA_903839795.1 uncultured Methylococcaceae bacterium
CGCCTTTAACACCTTGGGTGAAACTTTGCCTTTATATGGCAAAGCATTTCCTTATGCGCTGTTACCCGATGCGATTAGTCTTAACGATATTATCGATGCCTTTAATGCAGTGGAAAATGACCCACATGTAGAAGCCAACATCTGGCAAAGCGATGATGTTCTTGGGTGGCTTTATGAGAGTTATAACAACGTTAAAAAGGCGGCCTTTAAAGAGAGTAAAGCCAAGGCCGAATATGACAAGGTTTCGCTGCAATCCCAGGTTTACACGCCGCGCTGGGTCGTGCAATTTCTGGTTGAGAACTCTTTGGGTAAGCTCTATCTGGAAATGTATCCGGATTCTGAAATCAAGGATCACTACAAAATTGCCAACGCCCCTAAAACCCAAGAACGAAAACTCAAACCTTTACCTGAAATCAAGCTGATTGATCCGGCCTGCGGATCGGGAAACTTTTTGCTTTATGCCTTTGATTTCTTTTATGCCCTCTATCTGGATCAGATCGAAAACTACGGTGCTGATTATGATGAGGCCGATATTGCCAAACTGATTATTGAGAATAATCTACATGGCATTGATTTGGATGACCGTGCCATTCAGTTGGCGCAGTTGGGACTTTACATTAAAGCCCGTAAAAAACGCCGATCTATTGGCAGTTTGAAATTTAAGGTCGTTTCATCGGATTTCTTTCTGCCGAATTATGCGGAAACCCGGCATATATTTGAGAGCGGTACAGAACTTAATCGACTTCAGAAAGAGCTGATTGCCGATATCTGGAGTGATTTACAGTATGCCTATAAGTTTGGCTCGTTGATCCGGTTGGATGAAAAACTTAAAGCCAAGCTCAGTTCACTTGAGGCTGAACAGGGCGTTTCCCAACAAGAACTATTCAGTAATGAGGAAATGGGGATAGAGCGAAAACCTGTGCAATTGGGGTTGTTTACAGCAATCGATATTGAACACCAAAAGGAATTCATCAAAACCTTTTTATTCAACCTTAAAACAGCGGTAGAGCACTATGCCAAAGCCAAGGGAAATACCTTCCTTGCGGGTAAAACCCAAGACGCCATTACTTTTCTGGAGTTGCTCAGCACAGAATATGATGTAGCTACTGCTAATCCGCCTTATACCGACAGTTCTGATTTTGGGGTAGAGTTAAAAGCTTTTATCGATAACAATTATAAAAAGCCTTATAAGTTTAATACTAACCTGTATGCCACGTTTATCAAGCGGTGTTATGAATTTGTGGGTGAGAGTGGTCTAATTGCCATGGTTCATCCACCCACTTTTATGTATATCAAAACTTTTGAAGATGTCCGTAAATTCATCATTGACAAAACACATATCAGTTTTTTTGTCGAATGGGGTTATCTTGGAATGTTTAACTCATCAGCTCGCGTAGACAGTGCCTTATATATTCTTGAAAAAGCAAAAAAAGAAAACGGCAATGCTGTTTTTGTAAAACTGAACAACATTTACGAAACTAAGCGTTACGATGCTTTATTTGAAGCCTATGAACAGTTTCTTTCTGGAAAATCACACGAGTTGCTTTATTCCATCCCACAGTCCAAGCTAAAAATCATTAAAACCTTTCCGTTTATCTATTGGATTTCTGATGAGTTTAGGGCAAAGTTTGGTGGGAAAGGGTTTGGAGCATACTTTGATGCGGGTGGAGGGTTAACGTCAGCAAATAATGACAGATTTCTTCGCTTTTGGTGGGAAGTTTCTTTATCCACTATTTCAAAAGAAGTAGACGATGAAAAAAAATGGCGACTATATGTTAAAGGCGGACCTTACAGCAAGTGGTCTGGAAATCTCTGGACTATTGTAAATTGGGAGAAATCAGGCCACGAAATTAGAACGTTTTGTGATGCGAACGGTAAGCCGCGTGCAACACTAAGAAGCGAAAAGTTCTATTTCAAAGAAGGTATAACATATGCGAAGGCGGGCTCAAAAGGAGCATCTTTCAGATTTATGCCTCCTAATACAATTATTGATAGTGGTAGTCCAGGTATTTTCATTAGAGACTATCCAAATCTTAATTATGGAATAGCTTTTCTCAACTCAACTTTAACAGCTTACATACTGGGATGCTTGAACCCAACTGTTTCGACTCAAGTTGGAGATGTAGAGAGAGTTCCATTCGTTATTCCTGCAAAAGATAAGGAGAATGTAATTGCTAATTTAGCTGGCATCTCTATCCAAGTCAAAAATAAAATCTGTAAATTTCCAATTAAAGAATTAAGTTATTGTTTTTCTGCAATACTTTTCCAACCTACAATTGCTGATATTAAAAATCGAGTTAAATCCTTCTTAAACTACGAAAATCATCTTCTGACTCAAGTCCTAATTAATGAGGCTATCATCAATGAAAAAATCTTCGAGGTCTATGACCTAACTGATCACGATAAGGCTATGGTACTTGCTAAAGAAGGCGAAAGCATTGGCAGTTTACCAGTCAGTATAGAAGCCCGCGATGCCTACATTGTCGAAGAAGAAGCAACCAAAGAATTCCCGTTGGACACTATCCAAGATTTTATCAATGCTTTACCTGCTAAGAAGTTCACCACCGAAGCACAGGAAGCAATTGAAAACGAATTCCCATCTCTCTACCAAAGTAACAACGGTCTGGAAGAATTCTGTATCCGCCACAAAATCAATCCCATTAATGTCTGGTACTGGTTCAAACAAAGCAATGTAATCCCCAAACAGCGCATGAACGATTTGGCACTAGAGTTTCTGGCCGATATGATTCGTGAGATTCTGACGGAAGACGAAGACGGAATTATCCCGTTGGTTCCCAATGCCGGAGAAAAAATCCTGCTCGACCGTATCGAAGAGAAGTTTCGGGAAAAAGGTTTTACCACCGCCCAATATGCCAATTTTGATTCTGTACTGGGACGACCGCTAAACGATTACCTGAACAACTTTTTCTTTGCTGCACTCTCTGATCATCTTAATTTGTTTATGTATCTGCCTAAGACACCTTTTATCTGGCATCTTTCTAGTGGGCCAGAACAAGGTTTTGACTGCTACATCATCATCTACAAATGGAGCCGCGATAAGCTGCTGCGACTACGCTCGGTTTATATCGAGCATCGGGAAAGAGCCTTGATGAATCGCCAAAGTGATTTGGCAAACAACGACAGCGCCGATGCCCAGAACGAGAAGGAAAAAATCTTCAAGCAACTGAAAGAGATTGAAGCTTTCAACCGAC
>CAIMDR010000047.1 GCA_903839795.1 uncultured Methylococcaceae bacterium
ATGCCCACGATATTTTGGCTGCAATACTTAGGAATATGCATGAAATAACTTAGGCATCTTGCTCCCTCTCCCTCTGGGAGAGGGTTGGGGCGAGTGGATATAAAGGGTCAAGTTATTTCATACTCGTTCCTTAGCTTTAGCTTCTTCATCGCGGGCATGGCCCGCTCCTCCAATGCTTCACTTAATAGCGAGGGCTTGAATAATTACGATGCCATCACCGACTCTTGATTAATCATGTGCGTTGCCAGTTGCTGCAAAGCATTATGGAGAGTGGTTTTTAGCGGCGAATCCAGGGTCATTTCCGCCAGTGCTTTATTCATGCACAGCATCCACTGGTCACGTTCCGACTCGCCAATTACGAACGGAAAATGACGGGCACGCAGCATCGGGTGGCCGAATTCTTCGATGAACAAATTTGGACCACCCAGCCAGCCGGATAGAAACTTGAACAACTTGGCCTTGGCGGAAGCAAGATCCTCTTGGTGCATGGCGCGTATGCCTTGCGCCTCGGGCAAGGTATCCATATAAAAGTAAAACCGGTCAACCAAATTAAGGATGGCTTGTTCGCCGCCGATGAGGCTGTAAGGCGTGGTGGTTGTCATTGCTAATGGCTCTTTAAGGTTGTTTTACTATTTATGAGGGTTACCTATGACATTTTCAAGGTGGCGAAACCCTCTGCATATTGGACAGATTCTTGGGAAATATTTTTTCGTTGCTCAACATTCAGCGGACAAAAGCATCATCCTAAAAAACGTATTTGAGCCACAGATAAACACGGATTTACTCAGATAAACAAAGCGTTAGATCAATTCTTTTGATCACCCTTTTGGTAAATTATCTATAGTGCGTAACATCATGTATTATCAGTGCTTATCTGTGTAAATCTGTGGCTAAATGAGTTTTTTAGGTTCAAACGTTTCGGTCGGGGTTGCAAACCCCGACCAGCATCGTCGTTTGATTTGTTGAAGTGGGCAGGCTAAAACGGTGACTGTTTTTTTAGACGATACAACGCCGAAATGTCTTCGTCACCATAACCTTCCGCCATTAACTGTGCATAATGGGTCACGGTCATATCGGTTATCGGGGTTGAAAAACCGGTTTGAGCGGCCATGCTTTGGCAGATTTTTAAATCTTTATGATGCAGTGCCAATTTAAATCCGGGGGCAAAAGTGCCTTGGGTCATGGTCGAACCGCGATGTTGCAAAAACCAGTTGCCTGACGCACCGCCCGAGATAACTTCAATCACTTTGTCCAGCGCCAAACCTTGAGCTTGTGCAAAAGCGAGTGCTTCCGTAACGGCCTGATTAATTCCAGCGCACATGATTTGATTGACGGCTTTGGTGGCCTGTCCCGAACCGGTAGCGCCCATATAAATGATACGCGCAGCCAGAGCTTCCAAAACGGGGCGGGCTTTTTCCAAGGCTTCAAGATCACCGCCTACCATCATCGCCAATGTGCCGTTCTTGGCACCTTCTACGCCCCCAGATACCGGCGCATCCAAAAAAGCGACCTTTTTTTCTGCCAGAATTGCAGCGGCTTTTTGGGCTGTTTCACTGCTGACGGTAGACATATCAACGACAAGTGTACCGGGTTTAACGGTTAAGGCTATTGCCTCAACCACGCTTAACACATCCTGATCGGCGGAAACACACATCAGCACCAAATCAACGTTTGCCGCCAATGCTTCCGGTGAATCAAAAACCGCCATTTTAAATTCTGCCGTTTTTGCGGCAGTACGATTATAAACAGCCGTTAAAAAGCCTGCTTTGGCAAGGTTTCTGGCCATGCCCAAACCCATTGCGCCCAAGCCGATCATGCCTGTTTTCATATTATTTTCCCAGATAAGTGTAAGACGTTAAACCGGCAATCAGTTCTTGTTCGTAGTCTTGGCGTTGTTGCTCACTGA
>CAIMDR010000048.1 GCA_903839795.1 uncultured Methylococcaceae bacterium
CAGAAACAAGCGTCTTGCCAGTATCCCGCCTTTAAATTTCCCCGATTTACCCGTTACCGGTAAAAAAGATGAAATCGCCAAGCTGATCAAGGAAAATCAGGTGGTGATTGTTTGTGGTGAAACAGGTTCCGGTAAAACCACCCAGTTGCCCAAGATTTGTTTGTCTATTGGTTTGGGTGCTTCGGGTTTTATTGGTCACACGCAGCCACGCCGGATTGCCGCGAGGACGGTGGCTGATCGTATTGCCGAAGAGTTGGGTGAATCTATTGGCAAGTCGGTGGGTTACAAAATCCGTTTTAATGATAAAACGCATTCTGAGTCCTTGGTTAAATTAATGACCGACGGTATTTTACTGGCGGAGTCGCAAAATGATCCTTACTTAAGTCAATACGACACCATCATTATTGATGAGGCGCATGAGCGCAGTTTAAACATTGATTTTTTGTTGGGTTATTTAAAATGGTTGTTGCCCAAGCGTCCCGATTTAAAAGTCATCATTACCTCTGCAACCATTGATCCACAACGTTTCTCTACGCATTTTAATAATGCGCCTATTATTGAGGTGTCAGGGCGGACTTATCCGGTTGACATGCGTTATCGTCCTATCGAACAGCGTGAAGAAGATGACGAGACTAGTGATGATTTACAAAATGCGATACTGGATGCGGTTGATGAGCTGTATCGGGATTTACGTGGCGATATATTGATTTTTTTGAGTGGTGAACGGGAAATCAGGGAAACAACTGATTCCTTAAAGAAACACCATCCCACGCAATATGAAATTTTGCCGCTGTATTCAAAGCTCAGTGTCAGCGAACAGGAGCGGGTATTCAAGCCCAAAGGCGGAAAAATACGCATCGTGTTGGCAACCAATGTGGCCGAAACCTCGTTAACGGTTCCGGGCATACGCGGCGTAATCGATACCGGTCATGCGCGTATCAGTCGTTATAGCCATCGCAGTAAAATCCAGCGTTTGCCGATTGAGCGTATTTCGCAGTCCAGCGCCAATCAAAGGGCAGGGCGGTGTGGTCGGGTTGCCGAAGGTATCTGTATCCGGCTGTATTCGCATGATGATTATCTGGCCAGACCGGAATTTACCGAGCCGGAAATTATGCGCACCAATTTGTCTGCGGTTATTTTGCAGATGACGGCGTTAAATCTGGGTGAAATTGAAGACTTTCCATTTTTGGAACCGCCTGAAGATAAAATGATTCGGGATGGTAAAAATGTATTGCATGAAGTTAATGCCTTGGATAAAGCGGGCAAACTGACTGACATTGGCAAACAGTTAGCCAAGTTTCCGACTGATCCCAAGCTGGCCCGAATGCTGATTGCTGCGGCGCATGAGCATTGCTTGACCGAAGTTGCCATTATTGTCTCCGCATTAAGCGTACAGGACCCGAGAGAAAAACCGGCCGATAAAATGCAGCAAGCCGATGCCAAGCATGTGGCTTTTCGTCATCCTGAATCTGATTTTTTAACGGTACTGAACATCTGGAATACTTTTGAAGAACAGAAGAAACATTTGTCCAACAGTAAGTTGCGTAAATATTGTAGCGATAATTTTCTGTCCTACATCAGGATGCGCGAGTGGTTTGATATTCATGCCCAGATTATGCAGGTGGTTAAAGGCGATTTAAAAATGCACCCGAACACGGATGATGCGGGTTATGAAAAAATCCATCGC
>CAIMDR010000049.1 GCA_903839795.1 uncultured Methylococcaceae bacterium
GTTCCCGGCATAAACACTTTTGATGCCAATGGCTTACACGCACATAATTGTGGTGAGCAGCCGCTTCCGCCTTACGGTTCTTGCCTGTTGGGCTCCATCAACCTGACCCGTTTTGTTAAAAAACCTTTTACTCAAGACGCGTATTTTGATTGGGATACTTACCGCAAAGCTATCCGGATTTTTACACGGATGCTGGATAACGTAGTCGAAATTAATGGCCTGCCCTTGCCCCAACAACGTGAGGAAATCATTAGCAAGCGTCGTCACGGCATGGGCTATCTGGGCTTGGGCTCAACGGTTACCATGCTGGGCATGAAATACGGTGATGCGCCTTCCTTGCACTTTACTGAAGAAGTGACCAAAATTTTAGCCGTAGAAGGTTGGAAAGCAGGCTTATCACTGGCAAAAGAAAAAGGCCCCGCGCCCATTATGGAACAGTTGTTTGCTGTTACGGGTGAAATGTTGCACAAGCGTCCTGAAATGATTGCCGATGGTTATAAAGTGGGCGATGAAATTGCCGGTAAACTATTACACGCAAAATACAGCCGCTATATGCAACAACTGGCTAAAGAAGAACCTGAACTGATTATCGGACTCATTGAATCCGGTGCCCGCTTCACCCATCATAGTTCCATTGCACCGACCGGAACCATTTCCCTGTCCTTGGCCAATAACGCCAGCAACGGCATAGAACCCAGCTTTGCGCATCATTACTCACGTAACGTAATCCGTGCGGGTAAAAAATCCAAAGAAAAAATTGATGTGTTTTCTTTTGAGTTATTGGCTTATCGTGAAATGATCAATGCCAATGCCATGCCTTACAGTGACGACCCGGCACAAAAACTGCCGGATTACTTTATCGCAGCAGACGACGTGACACCCAAACAACACGTTGATATTCAGGCCGCAGCGCAAAAATGGATAGATTCTTCCATCTCTAAAACCGCTAACGTGCCCACTGACTTTCCTTACGAAGAGTTTAAGTCTATTTACGAATATGCTTACGACAAAGGCCTGAAAGGTTGCACCACCTTCCGCTTTAATCCTGAAGTATTCCAGGGCGTATTGGTTAAGGAATCCGATCTGGAAAACACC
This sequence comes from uncultured Methylococcaceae bacterium, assembly GCA_903839795.1. GTDB lineage: Bacteria > Pseudomonadota > Gammaproteobacteria > Methylococcales > Methylomonadaceae > Methylobacter_C. The sequence continues at coordinate 1,096 of CAIMDR010000049.1, forward strand.
ACCTATCAATTCACCTTGGAAGACGGCGAAGTGATAGAACTAAAAGGTAATGAAGAAGTTGAATATGATGGCGAAATGCACAGTGCCGCGAATTTATTTGATGCCCTAAAAGAGGGGTATTATGGAAAGTTTTGATATTGGGTTGAAGATAGGGCTCAGTAGGGGTGACAGACTACATTTTGCTTCCTAAATTTTATTCGCATTTTCTGGATGAATTAACAGATATTGTCCAAAAAACACCGTTTGTTGTAACCAGCACAGTGATTAAAAAAGAGATTTATCGCCAACGATATAGTTCACCGGAAAACCCCTATCATATTGCCTTACGTTATGGTTTGGAACGTGTTTTTTATTATCTGTCAGAACTAAAAGCAGACTTTGGGAGCACACACATCGTAGTTGAAAAGCGCGGCAAAGTCGAAGATGACGAACTAGAGCTTGAGTTTCGTCGTGTATGTGATGGTTTTAATTATTTGCAAAAACCGTTGCCTTTCGACTTGGTATTTGCGGATAAAAAAAGCAATTCAACGGATTTGCAGTTGGCTGATTTAATCGCTAGACCCATTGGTTTGCATATCCTGAAACCAGATCAGGACAACAGAGCTTTTGCCATTATTGATAATAAGTTTTACCGAAACGGTACAGGCAGTAAAAACGGCTACGGATTAAAGTGTTTTCCATAAAAAACAAAAAGCCCCGATGCTTCCATCGGGGCTTTTTGTCGACCGAGAATCCCCAATCCTTGAAATCATTATCGGTTAGTTACACAATTCAAGTCAAGTAAAGTAATGATCGTTAAATCGGGTAAGGTGAAAAAATTAATATCGTCGTAGCAACAAGCATTTTTTTGGAAACCCTAAACAGCCCTCCACCAAACTAAAAGAAGGCATTACGATAAACTCTACCCATTGCAGGGAACAAACCCCTCGTGGTCAACCCCTCCTAAGCACAAGACCAATCAGGTAACAAAATTATGACACACCAAATCAACAAAAAAATCATCAGCTACAAAGTTATCAGCAACGAAGACAAAGCCAACGCAGAACAAGCCAAAATTGAAGCTCAAAAACAGGATCTGGAAAGCATGCATGAAAATGTGGCGCGTCCGGAAATTTTGTTTGGCTCGACTTACAAAATCAAAACCCCACAATCAGAACATGCGATGTATATCACTATCAATGACATGATTTTGAATATGGATACCGAATACGAAGAACGCCGCCCGTATGAAGTATTTATTAACTCCAAAAACATGGAACATTTCCAGTGGGTTCTGGCACTCACCCGGGTTATCTCTGCCGTATTCCGCAAAGGCGGTGATGCCTGCTTTTTGGTTGAAGAGCTTAAATCGGTTTTTGATCCCAAAGGCGGTTACTTTAAAAAAGGCGGCGTCTTCATGCCCTCGTTAGTCGCAGAAATTGGCTGTACTATTGAACAGCATCTAAAGAAAATCGGTATGCTCCAAAGCCATGAAATGGATACTCACCAAAAACAATTCTTAAACGCCAAACGCAAAGAATTTGAAGCCATCCATAACGACACCTCAACACTCGATGAATCAGGCAGCTTTCCCGCCAAAGCCCTGCTCTGTGGAAAATGCCAAACCAAAGCATTGGTATTAATGGATGGTTGTATGACCTGTTTGAATTGTGGCGATAGTAAGTGTGGCTGATTTGTGAATCAGTAAAACTGACCCACCCTGCTTTTAATTGCTAGCTTTTCTTAATCCTATTAAAATAGGACATTATTTTTTGGAGATTAAAAATGTTGCAATCATTAAGACGCGCCGGAGGATCATTAGTAATGACTATTCCAAAGGCCTTTATAGAGCAAAACAAACTTCATGAAGGCTCAAAAGTTAACCTAATGTTAGAGGGCGATCATATAACCATTACTGCACTCACTAAAAAAAAGCACTACAGTATTGAGGCGTTAATGGCTGAAATGCCTGATGGATTGCCCAAGGTTGATGGTTGGGACGAAATGCAGGCAACTGGATTAGAGGTTAATTAATGGCTTACCTACCTAAACGCGGGGATATTATTCACTTAACCTTTGATCCGTCTTCAGGTAAAGAAATGCTGGGCAAGCATTATGGTCTGGTTATCAGTGGCAAAATTTTTAACAACAGCGGTCTTGCGATGATATGCCCTATTTCACAAGGTGCTGCGGCTAATGCACGCTCTGCTGGAACGGTTGTTACGCTTATGGGTTCTGGCACTGAAACACAAGGTGCAGTCCATTGCCATCAATTAAAGTCATTGGATTGGCGCGTTAGAAAATCTGAATTTAAAGAAATAGCACCTGATTTTATCATGGCAGAAGTTAACGGGAAGCTTGAAGCTATCTTGTTTGATGGTTAGCAAGTGACCAATTTACTATCAAAAATCGGGGCTAGGTCTTGCTTTAACATATAAAAATGTAATCTTGCAAGACTTGACCCCTTGATTCCTTAAGTGGATAGCCGGTTAATTAATGGCTTACCTACCTAAACGCGGGATATTATTCACTTAACCTTTGACCCGTCTTCAGGTAAAGAAATGCCGGGCAAGCATTATGGTCTGGTTATCAGTGGCAAAATATGCACAAGCCAAAAATCTAAAAACTTGAACATCGAGTTTAAGATCATCATGCTATACTTCACCACTACATTACGATTACCCAAGAGAAATTTTTATGTCTGCTGGATGGGATTTAACAACCTATGATCGAGATAACAAGCTTGCACTTGTCGTAGAGGTTAAAAGTAAGCTTGATGCAACTGTCTCATGGGCGGCTCAATTACGTCGCAATATTCTTGCTCATGGCACGTTTCCAAATGCGCCTTATTTTCTTATGGCATTCCCGGATCGCTTCTACCTTTGGAAAAATTCAGATTCAAATAATGAATCGGTTAAACCAAATTATATTATTGATGCCTACCCAACGCTTCAACCTTATTTTGATCAATCAGGTGTTTCAGCAGAACAAATAAGCGGACATAGTTTAGAGCTAATTATCGCTTCTTGGCTCAATGAAATCATTCATAAAAGACCGGATGAGATGCAACCGTTCACCCCCCTAACCCAAAATTAAAAAACTATTGACCTAAAAATCATATATAGACTTTCAGATAAATAATTTCCAAGTGCTGTGCAGAACAGCACTACTTTTCTGGTTTGTA
>CAIMDR010000050.1 GCA_903839795.1 uncultured Methylococcaceae bacterium
AAAAAACTCATGAAATTAAGGAGTTGGAGGCTGAATCTGTCTGTTATATTGTTTGTTGTCGAAATAATGTTGTGCCTAATTCAGAAGCTTACTTAACGAATTTTGTCGATGATAAGTTGCAAGCTGAAGACATGGACTTGTACGCATTGTTGAAAGCTGCGGGGCAGATTGAAACAATTCTTGATTTAGTTGAGCATACTAGCTTTAAACATTAATTATGAATATAGTCCGCTGGTTCCCAATCTCCAGATTGGGAACCCGGAGGTCTAAGCTCTGGCTTCGCTAGACTGGAAGCTGGAGCTTTGGAATGCGCCTAACTGCGACAGATTCACAGATTAAATTTATTAGACTCGTTTCTATGCACTAGCCATTACCTTGTCTTTCTTTGACCCTGTTATTTCTTTAGTGCCATAATCACTGAAGCGTGACGGGGTTTGCAACCCCGTCACTCACGTTTTAAAAACTATTGAAGTCTTCAAACGTTTCAGTTTGGGGTTGCAAACCCCGACCAGCATCCGCTACGCTTTTCTGCCCACTATTCATGTCGGCATTGGCAAATGTGGGCAAACTATAAAGCTGTTTGCTCACCCTACCGGACTACGCTTTTGACGGTCTACGGATTACCGCTTTGTTTTGTCTATAAACCATCAATAAAAATAATTGGCAAAGATTGCCAATCTATACCATAATCAGCAATTTACTGCTCTCAGAATAAGGGAACTTTTATGGCTACAATGAACATTTCCGTCCCGGACCCCATGAAAGATTGGGTTCAATCCCAAGTTAATACGGGGACTTATGCAAATACGAGCGATTATGTACGCGACTTAATACGCCAAGATCAACATCAGCACAGTAAGTTAGAGATGTTACAAGCCGCTATTACTGCCGGAATAGAAAGCGGTGTCAGTGATAAATCATTTGACCAGATCATTGAGCAAGTACGTCATGAATTGAAAAACAATAGCGCATGAGCCTATATGTATTTTCTAAAGAGGCTGAAAATGATTTGATGGAAATTTATCGTTATGGTTTTTTAAACTAGGGTGAAAACAAGGCTGATTTGTATATAAATGCTTTGAAGGAGTAATGCCGGTTTTTAAGCGGTAACCCTTTTATTTGTCGTGAACGAAAAAAACTCATCCCGCCAGTTCGCATTTATCATCATAAAAAGCAGGTGATCATTTATACCATAGAGGTTGATTATATATTGATTGTCCGTATTTGCCATGAGCGAATGGATATACCTCAATATTTGGATAACTAAATTTAATTTAGCCGGGTAGTGTGTGGGGTGTATAAGCGAAGCGCCATACACCGAATTGGAATTGCTCAAGCGAGACGCGGTTGCGCCGGTTCCCAATCTCCAGATTGGGAACCCAGAGGCCGAGCGTGTTACCCACGGTGGTCATAATATTCCGGAGGCCGATTTAATTCGGCGTTTTCCGCGCAGTTTGCATAACCTGTTAAATGTTTTTGCGCCCAAGGTCAATCAGGTGCGCTGTTTTATGAATAGCGACGAAAAACCTGAATTGGTATTTCAACAAGCTGGCGTTGTCCGCACCATTCTACATCAAGATTTTTTTACCCTATTACAACGGGAGGCTCACATGAGCAAACACACAAATTCACCCTTAAGCCCGGACACACAAGCCATGCTGGATTGCCTGCGTCAGGCCGTCAGCAAAACGCTGGAACGCAAGCGCCGCCTTGGACAGTATTCAGTGCAGTGGACAGGCAAAGCCCCCTTCGCCGTAGGTGACGATGCTCCCGAAATTTTGCAATTACCACAACAATCTGATCATTATTGAAACGCAAGGAGTCTGGCCGATTTCCCCAGCAAGTAGCCTTGATGTAACGTAGTGAAATCGAGGTATTCGGCGTTGATAAATCTTCGATTCCGCTTTGCTGCATCGAGGCTACTCGCTATTTTCTTTTCAAAAGTTTACTTCGCAAATTAATTATGCGACCCTAAATTCAATTTTTTCCACAGTATCAAGATTGATTGATTGTCTGGCATGCCAAAGACTATAGTTGTCCTGCATAGTCAGCCAACTTTCAGGGGAACGCCCCAGAGCCTTGGAAAGACGAAGCGCCATTTCCGGGCTTATACTGCTGTTTCCTTTTAAAATACGATTCAAGGTAGAGGGAGAAACGCCAAGTTTAAAAGAAAGTTGCCTGCCAGTGATTGCGAAAGGTTCCAAATAGACCTCTCGAATAAACTCGCCAGGGTGGGGTGGATTATGCATAGTCATTAATGGTAGTCCTCGTAATCAAGTATGAAAGCATGTCCGTCTTGAAATTCAAACGTAACACGCCAGTTGCCATTCACCCAAACTGACCACCTATCATTGTCTGAGCCTTTCATCGCGTGTAATTTGAAGCCTGGGATATCCATGTCTTCAATGGTTGTTGCGGTATCTAACGCCACAAGTTGCATTCGCAAGCGTTTCGCGTGTTGAGGTTGGATACCTGCTAATGAAGCTGAGTCAAAGAACTTCTTGAGGCCTTTATGGCGAAACGATTTAATCATTTTTAAAGTTTAGCATGTTGCGCGATACGCAACAATAACAGGTTGCCCTAACTTAGGCAACTCGCAATAAATACGGCTCCACTTTATAGTCTCTACCTGCTTCGTAGGAGCGGGCCATGCCCGCGAAGGCTTCGTTATATCGCGGGCATGGCCCGCTCCTACAAGAACCATTAAGTCGGTAGCACTCTATTTATCGATGAATCTTTAGAAGCCAATCGAATGGTGTTTATGAATGTGCTATTTTGGCCACCTTTAATGGTCTTAGGTGATTTCTGCGAAAAAACTTACCGATTAGACGAATCCACTCGTTTGCTTGATTGGGAAAATCCTGCTTTTAATGAGTAAAATATTCTCCGGAAATCCCCTTAAACTATGAACAATGAATAACCTGTTAACCACACATGAGCAGCAATATACAGGTATCGTCACCGTAGAGACGCGATTTATCGCGTCT
>CAIMDR010000051.1 GCA_903839795.1 uncultured Methylococcaceae bacterium
TCAGCAATTCAATGTTTGACGGGGTTGGGTAAAGCATTGAGGTTCAAGTTTTTAGCGCAACACTTTGGACACTTTTAAGTATTATCAGATAAAAAATTGATAATTAATGCCAAACGTGAATCATAAGTTACATTATTTTGAACAAAAGAAAATTCGTATAAATACGTATATGTACAAATAAAAAATCAGTGAGATGGGTATTCGAAAGCATTTTTACATTTTAAAAAACAAAAACAACGCATAAAAATTAACCTAAAAAACGTATTTTAGCCACAGATAAACACAGATTTACTCAGATAAACAATGCGTTAGCTTAATTCTTTTAATCCCCCTTTTGGTAAATTGTCAGTCGTGCGTAACATCATGTATTATCAGTGCTTATCTGTGTAAATCTGTGGATAAATGAGGTTTTTAGGATTAACGGGTTCTCAATGATCGGTAATGGTTTTAGCAAGGTTGCTGGTTTTTCAGGTCAATGATTGCTGTCCCTGTTTATGGGATTTTGGTTACCAGCCAATCTGTTACCAAGTATCACTAAAAGCAGTTGCGAAATAATTTAAAATACTCGATACTTCCAGCTAACACGATGGTTCTTTAATTTTCTGTTGTGTCAGCTTTTAAAAATAACAAACGGGTTTATTTTTCAACTAGTGGGGATTATTAAAAATGAAGACAATGATTGTATTAGGATTGGCTGTTGCGGCCTTAAATTCACTGAACGTATCCGCTGCAACTGACAGTAAATATCCGGCCGCAGATTTTGAGCCCAGTGTCATTTACAGTGCTAAAGAGGTGGTTGGTGACCCGGTTAAAAATGAAGTTGACCCCAAATACCCCGCAGCTAACTTTACGCCTATCGTTGTCTTTGTTGATTCTAAATTAGCCGATCAAACTAAAGATCAAGATGAATCTGATCCCAAGTATCCCGCAGCTTACTTTAAACCCAAAGTTATTTATCCTTGATTTATAGCGGCAGGTATTACCTTTTCTGACACCATCAGGATAACGGCGCTAGTTGTGATAATGCATAATCGGAGTTAGCATTTCTTGAGTGAGTTGATTTTTCTGGTACTCAAGTAAGGTCGGAGAATCAAATTGATACATTACACCAAAGCCGGGCTATAAATAAGTTACCTGTTTTTCGTATATGAATCGATGCTTTAATATAAGGTGTTATTTTTTTAAAAACTTTACCGGTGTTAAATAATTATTCCATTGAGCCCCTTTCCAGACTTTAACCAGAGGCATTGGTGAAGGTGCCGCCCAGTAAAGCATCAGGGTTAAAAGGGTCATTAATGCCGATGCTGTGATATTGCTGTGGCTGTATAATTTTAAAGCCGTGCCAAAAGATTTTTTCATTCTGGCATTGGATAAATCAACACTATAAAGTTCATCCAACAACAAATGCACGATAAAACCCAAGGCAATAAAAAGCCCGTTTAACCAGGCGTGTAATATGTTCCAGTGTAAAAAATAATAGCTGATACAGGTCATTAACAACGCAAAAAACGCTGCGGCCAAAATGGAGTGGAATACACCGCGATGAACGGTTAGCCGGTTAAACAACGCAAAAACAATATAGCGAATAAACAGGTAAGTTCCCGCTACAATTCCTAGTAAAGGGTAGGGGGCATAATCATCTTTAAAGATTTGTAACGCCCCGGCTACACCCATTAAGCCAATCACCGTAAACAACAACTTGACCGGTCTTGAATTGCTGGCATCAATATCGGGTAATAATCCGCCCAATGTCCCCAAAAAAATAAGCCAAGCCATATCGGTAGTCGCGATTAAATGGACATTAACTGCAATGAGTGCCGCACCCATACTGGCAGCTATAGCGATGGATAAATGGGTGTTAAAATTGGCCATGTAAAACAACAATCCTGTTAAACGCTAAAAAACAGTGATTATGACATTATCTATCTATTTTTTAAGGCAAATATTGTTAGAATAATCAGCTTTATAGGTTTTATTTGCAAATAAATGTAAGATTCTATGATTTTGTCATTAAATTTGCAGTTTTGGCGATGCTAATACATTTAAGTTGAATAATAGCTGCTATGGAAATGTTGATAACCATAACCCACTTTTTTCAAAGGATATTTTAGTTATGAGTGCTGATCTTTTAATACAAGTCGCCAATAAAGACGGTGCTCAATACGCTTGGTTAAGACAAAGCCTTAATGATTTTGAAATGGCCAAGATATTGCTGGTTGCAAAAAAATGGGATGGCGTTTGTTACCATGCACAGCAAGCGGTTGAGAAGTTGTTAAAATTTATGCTCAGCGATGCTGGACAAGCCTTCAGGCACACCCATTCAGTCCATGAACTCGCCAAAGATTGCAACAAAGTCCTTGAGACCGCCGTATTTGATGACGATGTCATCGATTTATATAAAGAATTAAGTCAATACAACACCAGTGCTCGTTATCCATTGTCTTGCGATGCGCCGGTTGATGTTATTACTAAAAAACAAGCTCTGTCAGCCATGGACACTTTAAACCAAACTTTGCTTATTCTAGGGAAAATTTATGAAAGCAACTAACCTGATCCAATTAGCCAGAGAAAAAAAAATGGCGAGTGTGCTTGGCTTTCTTAGATTGACGTTTAATGACTTTGCTTATCCAGTGTATTTATTTGGCTCCTATGCAACTGGAGAATTTCACGGCTACTCTGATGTTGATATTCTCATTATTTCTCCCGATGCCCTATCATCAAAAGTGTATCATCAAGCCTGTAGCAAAATGACTGAGTCAGGCATGTCCTACGATATTCTTGTTTCATCTTCGCTCAACCGGTTGGACGATAGCATTATTAACTCATTGAAAGCCATCAATATTCCTCCAGCATTTGTTGGCATAAATTCCACCACTCAAGCGTGCGTGGTGGAATTTCCGGCAATATCTTAAGGTGCGATGAAAACCCAAGTGTTCGCTGTTGCCCGAACCGATTTATTTCGGCTTCAGATTTGTTATGATATTCATCTTTCTACAATTATGGTAATTATGGCATTTATTGCTACAATGCCCCGATTTACACAAATTGGTTGAAGTTTATTCTTTAACCTTGGCAATAACCTGGGACAACTTCGATGTTCTGTAAAAAACCATAAACCTTATAAAATCTTATGACTAAATTATTAAGCTGTTTTAAAGCCTACGATATACGTGGCCGCATTCCCGATGAACTGAATGTTGATGTTGCCTACCGTATAGGTCGGGCTTATGCCGAGAATATTAAGCCAAACAGGGTGATTGTAGGGCGTGATATTCGTCTGTCCAGTAACGAGATGGCGGATGCAGTCATACAGGGTTTGCAAGATGCGGGCGTTAATGTTTATGACATTGGCTTGTGTGGCACTGAAGAAGTTTATTATGCCACTTTTGCTTACACGGATGCCGGCAAGTCGATGGACGGCGGTATTATGGTCACGGCTAGTCATAATCCAAAAGATTACAATGGCATGAAGTTGGTACGTGAACAAAGCAAACCAGTGAGTGGCGATACCGGGCTAAATGATATCAAGCTGTTGGCCGAAGCCAATGATTTTTCGGCACCGGTAGCGGAGCGCGGCACGGTTACTGCTGTTTCAATCGGTGCGGATTATACCAAGCATCTGTTGGGTTATATTGATCCACTGGCATTGAAACCTTTAAAAGTGGTGGTTAATGCGGGTAACGGTGCAGCAGGACACGCGATTGATTGGCTGGAAGCCGCTTTACAAAAAGTGATGCCGCAACCTTTGGAATTTATCAAGCTACATCATGAGCCGGATGGTCATTTTCCCAACGGGATTCCTAATCCGTTGTTAATAGAAAATCGTGACAGTACCATTGCCGCTATAAAAGAGCAGGGCGCTGATTTGGGGATTGCCTGGGATGGCGATTTTGATCGCTGCTTTGTGTTTGATGAAACCGGTCGTTTTATCGAAGGTTATTACATTGTGGGATTATTGGCCGAAGCCTTCCTTAAACAAAATCCGGGTGAAAAGATAGTACACGATCCGCGATTAACCTGGAACACCATCGACATCGTAAGTAGTATGTCGGGAATAGCGGTTCAAAGTAAAACCGGTCATGCTTTTATCAAAGAAAGAATGCGTCTGGAAGATGCGGTTTATGGGGGGGAGATGAGTGCCCATCATTATTTTAGAGATTTTTCTTATTGCGATAGCGGCATGATTCCTTGGTTGCTGGTGATTGAGTTAATGAGTAAAAGCGGTAAAAAGTTGTCACAATTGGTTGATGAAAGAATGCTGCTTTTTCCTGCCAGTGGCGAAATTAACCGCACCATAGCACAGCCGGAAGCGGCCATTGAAGTGGTTAAAAAACATTATGAGAAAGAAGCTCAGGTTGTTGACTATACCGATGGTTTAAGTATGGAATTTGGCAATTGGCGTTTTAATCTACGGTGTTCCAATACTGAACCATTGGTACGATTAAATGTGGAATCACGCGGTGATGAAGCGTTAATGCAAGCAAAAACCGAAGAATTATTGGCGCTGTTGGCTTAAGTCTTTGTAGGTTTTGATTATAGAACACGGAGGACACTGATTTATACGGGTTTCACGGATTTAATTTTTATTTGAAAATATACGTTCCGCGTTTATCTGTCAAATCCGTGTCATCTGTGTTCTATTATTCAATAGGCTGTGAAGTTACACGGGTATATCCCGTTATTTGGGTAAATACTATATTATTTAACATAATATACATTATGCGAAGTTGTGTATATGAAGGTCTTTTTCTGATAATACCTGGTTCCCTCTACCCACAATTATTATGAACCTCTGCCTAACCTGAATTATAATGCAATGGAACACGATAGAAAAAAACAAGCAGTTTTCTTGGTCAGCATAATACGAGTAGTCTACTGATAACTTTTATGAAGAGAGAATTATGAAAAAAATAATATCTATTGGTACAGGTTTGTTTCTTTTAAGTACGCTTGTTTTCGCGGACAATCATACCCATACAACCGCCGCCCTTGAACATGCTAATGCTGCCGTGGTTAATGGTACGGACGGTCAAACACCGCTTTTGCTGGAACAAACAAAAGCGGCACTAAAGCATACCCTGGCAGCCTCTAAAGAAGCTAAAAGCGTGCCTAAAACCCATTTAGACGCAGCGGTTAAAGAGCTTCATGAAGCCAATGAACTTGGTAATATGGGACATATAGGCTCGGCAACTATCCATGCAGAAGCGGCGTTAAAGCACATTGAAACCGGCAACAGATATATAGACTATAACAAAAATAGCCAAAAGCATTAAGTGCAGCCTAAAAGTTCTGTTTACAATAATAAATTTGATAATTTTGATAAATATTACGATAATTACATATCTATTATGTAATTATCGTAATTACATAATAGATTGAGCTTTTAACAGTAACCATTCTATTTTACGTTTTACTACACTTCCTATTCTCGGCTACCCATTTTAGTCGGGACAAGCAGCAAGGCTCAACCGTTCGCTCTGAGCTTGTCGAAGGGTTCTTCATGGTTCGACAGGCTCACCACGAACGACTTAACTTTAAATTGTCCCACCTTAAGTGGGCAGCCCTATTCTCGTACAGTCTCCTTTTTAGGAATCAATTTTTGCTTGTTGTTTCCGGTTATAGGCGGCCAATTGATCGGGTGTTGCCTCTTGTTGAAACTTATCTTTCCATTCATTATAAGGCATACCGTAAACTACCTCCCTGGCCTGCTCATAATTCATGACTATGCCCTGCTCTTCTGCTGCTTGCGTATACCATTTGGCCAGGCAATTTCTGCAAAAATCTGCTAATATCATCAAATCGATATTTTGAACTTCAGTGTGCTGCTGTAAGTGACTGACAAAACGTCTGAATGCTGCAGCTTCCAATTCGGTTTGCGATTTTTTATCCATTGAAATCCTCCAAAAATTAAGCATTCTAGCAGAAAGAGTACTACAAGCATGTACATTAGCAGTGAAAAATCCTACAATATGAGAATTAGTAATACTGCTTATTGCAGATAAACTGAGTTACTAAATACCAAAGTTTAGCTTTAATTAGGTCTTAATCACTATTTACTTAACCGAAATCTTGTTAGGTTACAACTTAATTTAAAAATAAATCGTTACTCAAGCAAAAAACCAATCAACTAAACTATAAAATAACCTCTTCAAGATCAATTGGTCAAAAGGAGATCACTAGAAAATTACGCCCGATTAATCGCACTCTGGAACATAATGAAACAGCTTTTCGAATTTTTTCCTATTATTTTATTTTTTATCGCTTATAAACTTTACGATATTTATGTAGCGACCGCAGTAGTTATTGTGGCCACTATTTTTCAGGTAGCTTATGCCTGGATCAAACATCGTAAAGTTGAAACCATGCAATGGATTACCTTAGGCTTGGTTGTTGTATTTGGTGGTGCAACCATCTATTTACATGATGAGCAATACCTTAAATGGAAGTTTTCCATCATCGAATGGTTATTTGGTATCGCCTTTTTTAGCAGCCATTTTATAGGTCAAAAAACCTTTATTGAAAGAATGATGTCCAGTAATTTAACCTTGCCTTCATTGATCTGGAAGCGCTTGAATTTTAGCTGGGCGACTTTCTTTATGAGTATTGGTTTTATAAACGTTTATGTTATGTATAATTACAATACTGACGATTGGGTCACTTTTAAAACGTTTATAGCACCGGGTTTGATGGTTGTTTTTATGGTGGTACAAATGCTTTTTTTATATAAATACATCCCCGACGCCGAGGAATAAAAAGTGCTATACGCGATTATCAGTGAAGATAGTAAAGATAGTTTGCAACAAAGATTAACCGCACGCCCTGCCCATATCAAAAGACTGCAAGATCTTCAGAGTGAAGGACGCTTGGTGTTAGCCGGTCCACATCCTGCGGTTGATAGCGATAATCCCGGTAACGCCGGTTTTACAGGCAGTCTGGTCGTTGCGGAATTTGATAATTTGCAAGCTGCTCAACAATGGGCAGATAGCGATCCCTACAACGATGCGGGCGTTTATGCTAAAGTGATCGTTAAACCATTTAAAAAGGTATTTCCTCAATGACATCTGAAAAAATTAAACAATTATTAAATGACGCTTTTAAACCGGCACTGTTGGAAATCATTGATAATAGTGCGGCACATGCCGGCCATGCCGGCGCAAAAAGCGGCGGCGGTCACTATCATGTCACTATTGTCGCGGAGGCATTTGAAGGACAGTCGTTAGTACAGCGTCATCAACTTATCTATAAAGCGATAGGCGACATGATGAAACAACAAATTCATGCCTTAGGCATTAATGCTCTATCACCCTCTGAAGAAACTAAAGGAAGTTTATAAATGAAAAAAAAGATTATCCCTCTACTTGTTGCCGGTACAGCATTGATTGCCGGTTGTGACCAAAAAATCACGGATAGCACAAGCACCTCTGCTGCCAAGCCCGTTATTGAGAAAGCAGATGCCGTTGCCGTCGTTAATGGCCAATATATTGGTAAATCTACACTGGCTGAATTGGAAAAGGAAATTGCTGAACGTAGTCACGGCCAAACTTTTCCTAAAGAAAAGTTAATCGAAGAACTCATTCAACGTGAATTGCTGGTTCAGGATGCCATACAAAAGCAATTGGATAAATCTGCTGAAATCGTTGCTCAGTTGGATAGTGCTAAAAAAACCTTATTAACGCAAGCTGATGTACAAAACTTTATAAAAGCAAACCCTGTCACTGATGCTGAAGTTAAAGCTGAATATGACAGTAAAGTTGCCGGTGAAAACGGAATTGAATATAAAGCCCGTCATATTTTGGTTAAAACGGAAGCAGAAGCTAAAAAAATAATCGATGAACTGAACAAAGGCGGCGACTTTGCCAAATTAGCCAACAAAAATTCTTTAGATGCTAAAGAATCACAAAATGGTGGCGATTTAGGCTGGTTTGTTGCCGGTCAAATGGTAGCGCCCTTCTCCGAAGCCGTTGCGAAACTGGAAAAAGGTAAATACACTACAACACCGGTACAAACCCAGTTTGGTTATCATGTTATTTTAAGAGAAGACTCACGCGCTCAAACTCCACCTCCACTGGATGCCGTAAAAGAACAACTGATGCCTTATTTGCAACGTAAAAAAGTTCAAACTATGGTTGAATCTTTGCGTAAACAAGCTAAAGTAGAAATATTGGTGCCTTTGGTTGATGAACCCGCAAAAGCACCAGTACCTGCTGCTGATGCCAAAGCTGCCGACGGTCAACCGGTTGCCGAAGAAGTTATCGTTGAAGAAGTTAAAGATGCGGCAGGAAAAACAGTAGCTGAAGAAGTCGTTGTTGAAGAAGTGGTAAAAGACAAAGCCCCTACTGATAAAGCGCCGGAAGCTGTAGAAAAGAAAGCTACTCCTGAACCCAAAAAATAAGTTTTTTGGTTGGTAAAAAAGAGTGGTTTATCTTTAAGTACCTCTGAGACTATACTTTTTCAGATAAATAATTTCTCTGTCTTCAGATACCATCCCTTTAAGGGATGTTATCTGTATGAACTTACAACGACATGAACCGGAAATTTAATTTCTGAAAGTCTATATGTTGATTTTTTAGAGTGTTCTTTGGATTGGAAAATGCCTTGCCGGGAAACTGGTAGGGCATTTTTTTGTGCATGAAATGTAACTGATTGTTTGCGATCCAAAACTGATAAAGTCAATATTACGTCTGTAAGTCATGAACCTCAAAGAGGACGTGGGACAAACCGTTCTTTTGCTCAAAGAACCTCAATACTAAAATATCAAGCTTTCACTACGTCTATATAACTCTATCAGGTACTGAAATTATGTGTAGGCTGTTGGTCGATATATTGAAAATCTAACTTTACGGAACGTTAAATTGATTCTTCCCTCGATCAGGTTCTTTTCGATAGGAACGCTATGTAGCCACTGGTGTTGGAAATTTGGTTGCATAATCAGTAAGGTGCCACTACGCAATAACAAACTACCACTGTCTAAATTTTTTTATGCCGGAACTCAAATAGCCGTTCAGCGCCAAACGTCAAGGAAACAATAAAGAGTTGTTCGCCCAGTTCAGACTCATTATCCGCATCCCAGTAATCGCGGCGCACGATATAGCCCAAAAAATCAATGCCATCACTAACCGGTCTTAATTTCTCACGCTTGTTGTTAAGTTCCAATTGCAGACGTTCCGCCAAAAATTGACCCAGTTGTTCGCGCCAGACTGACAATTGTTGCGGGTCTTGCGACAACAACACAAAATCGTCGCAATAGCGCAGATAATAACGGCACTTAAGCGTGTGTTTGACAAACTGATCCAAAGCATTGAGATAGACATTGGCAAAAAACTGGCTATTAAGATTGCCAATCGGTAAGCCTTTTGCAGAGCCTGCTTGCAGCAGACTTTTGTGCGGGGGTAATTATTGTAATAAACCGGGGCGGCCTTTATAAGTATAATCTTGCTTGCAATCATGAAACACCAGCAGCTGGGTTAACCACAGCACTTCCACGCTATCAATGTGCGCTTTTAGCAACGAAAACAGCACGGCTTTGTCGATGCTCATAAAATAATTTTTAATATCCAGTTGCAGATACCACAGCCGTTGCTGACCGTTACTCGAGCCTTGCCGGATAAACTGTTGCAAACGGGCTACTGCATGATGAATGCCTTTACCCCGACGACAGGCATAAGAATCATGGATAAACACCGGTTCCCAATACCGCTCCAACTCATCCACCAGCACATGATGGACAATACGGTCTTTAAAATCCGCCGCAAAAATTTCACGCATTTTGGGGCGTTGTGTAACAAAACAGACAGACGAAGACGGGCGATAGCTGCGATTTTGCAGCGCTTCCGAAAGCTCCAACCATGTAGGTCGGGTTAGCGATAGCGTAACCCGACATTTTAATTATTCATAGCCAAGATCATGATTCCCGTAGCGGAATGTGTCGGGTTACGGCTATCGCCTAACCCGACCTACATGGCTGCCGGGACGCACGGAGGCTTTTCAGCCAACCTTCATTCTGTCTGCAAACTTTAGCCGTCAGCTCAACCACTTGGCTGTAGGCGTTAAAACTTTTAAACGCTTGAACTTCTTTCCCCA
>CAIMDR010000052.1 GCA_903839795.1 uncultured Methylococcaceae bacterium
GTCGGCATTGTGTACATTGCGTAATTCAAATTGTCCGCCGCGCAGACAATCATGGATAAGTTCAGGGACGGCATTGGATAAGCCGCCTGCACCAATATCATGGATGGAAATAATCGGTGTATCGTTACCCATTGAATTGCAATGGTTAATCACTTCCTGGCAACGACGTTCCATTTCAGGATTTTCGCGTTGTACCGAGGCAAAATCAAGATTTTCACAACCGGCACCGGACGCTTGTGAAGACGCCGCACCACCACCCAAACCAATGAGCATGGCCGGGCCGCCCAAGATAATAATTAAGGAACCGGCAGGGATGGGGTGCTTATCGACCAACATCGGGCGAATGTTGCCCATGCCACCGGCAATCATGATAGGTTTGTGATAACCCTTAAATTCATGGCCGTTGCTGCCCGGTGCCGGTTGCTCAAAACTGCGAAAATAACCGGCAATATTAGGCCGGCCAAATACATTATTAAAAGCGGCACCGCCTAGAGGGCCTTCGAGCATAATATCTAAAGCTGAAGCAATGCGTTCCGGTTTGCCGTTGTCTTGTTCCCAAGGTTGAATAAATCCGGGGATTTTCAAATGCGACACGGAAAATCCGGTCAACCCCGCTTTGGTTGCCGAACCTCTTCCGGTTGCGCCTTCATCACGAATTTCACCACCCGAACCGGTTGCCGCACCCGGAAAAGGAGAAATGGCGGTCGGATGATTGTGGGTTTCGACTTTCATCAACAAATGCACGTCTTCTTCGATATAACTGTATTCGCCCGTCCGGGCGTTGCGAAGAAAAACCTGCGCTTTGGAACCTGCGGCCACCGACGCATTATCATGGTAGGCAGATAAAATGCCTTCCGGACTTTTATCGGCCGTGTTTCGTATCATGCTAAATAAAGACCGGGCTTGCTCTACCCCATCAATCGTCCAATCCGCATTAAAAATTTTATGGCGGCAATGTTCGGAATTGGCTTGAGCGAACATCATCAACTCAACATCCGTGGGATTTCTACCAAGATTTTGAAAGCCGGCGCATAAATAATCAATTTCATCATCCGACAACGCCATGCCCAGTTCTGCGTTCGCCTTAACCAGTGCTTCTCGACCTTCTTCGATGAGCTTGATGCTGACCAACGGTTTGGGCGCGTGTTGAGTAAATAAATCCGGCTCGGCATGATCAGTTAAAACTGTTTGGGTCATGCGGTCGTGCAATAAAGTCGATAGTTGTATTTTAACGGCGGTTGACAAGGGTTTTTCGGCTATCAAGGCGTATTCAATACCCCGTTCTATGCGCTTGATGGCAGACAAGCCGCAACGCTGAGCAATCTCTGTGGCTTTGCTGGACCAAGGTGACATTGTGCCTGAGCGGGGAACGACCAGAAGGGATTCAGCCAGTTGAGTGCTTGCCGGTGGCAGGGAACCATAAGCCAATAACTGGTTTAAGAGCGCGGATTGGCTATCATCCAGAGCCTGTTCAACATCGACAAAGTGAATAAACCGTGCCGAAATAGCCGTGATATTGGGCTCTATAGCCTGTAATTCAGACAGTAGTCTTTGTACACGAAAGTCAGATAATGCAGATGTTGCAGGGATTTTTAACATGTGATAAAACAATAAAGGTAAGTTCAGTTTAGCGCAACGTAACCCGATACAAGCGGTTGCGGTTGTTGGGTTGGGTCGCTACGCTAACCCAACCTGATAAAGTTAAGTTATTTTTTGGCCAAATCAGCTTTTATGGTATTTTCCAAAAGAGTCAGTAACTTAACGCTGGCTGCATCAGATAATAATTGCTGGTCTTTATCAGTGACCGTTATATCAGTCTGTTGATTATTTTCTTCCAGCTTTAGCAGATAGGTTTGTTCATTACTTTGAATGCCCCTGAACATAAACACCGCTTCGTCCCATAAAGATTCATCTTTGGGTGTTTGTTCGTCAGGGTCATATTGAACGGTAATCTGTTTTGCTTCCTGATTGCGTTCGGTGACTTCAATGGCTTTTCGGCTTAAGGCTTTATTGACCATGCGCCAGGCATTGATAAAGGGTACATTAATACGCAAACGATTTTCGGCCTCAGTCGCTTTAATGCGCTCAACCGTAATGGCTGTGTTGGGTAGTGCCGGTTCTGTTTCGGCTGTGCCAACAGGTGCAAGTGATTCGTTTGTTGCCGGTGTCGGTTCCGAGGCTATAGCTGCCGTGTCTTCAACCGGCGCATTGGTATTGCTGCTAATGGGCGTTGATGGCGTTGCTGTGGTCAGGCTTGGGATATGACTTTTCTTCAAATCCTCAGGCAAAATCAGCGGTGGAATTTCAGTGGTGTACTGATAGTCTTTTTCTTTATCCGGAAATAACGTTTTAACATAACTACACCCCGACACATTAAGCAGTGCCGTTGCAGCAATGATGAGCAAACCCGTTTTAATATTCATTAAATAACTTCAGCCTTGTGCATGGCGGCACGTACTACCGCAAAACAATCTTCCGTAAGCCAGGTTAAAGGCAAACGAATGCCTTTTTCCATCAAGCCCATTTCAGCAACCGCCCATTTAACCGGAATCGGGTTGGATTGAATAAACAAATATTCATGTAAGTCGGTCAGTTTTTTATCTATCGCCAAGGCGGTCTCTTTATCACCCGCCATGGCTGCCTTAATCATTTTATGTACCAGACGTGGGGCAACGTTTCCGGTGACGGTAATGGTACCGTTACCGCCCAACAAACAAAACTCAAGGCTGGTCGCGTCATCACCGGTATATATTGCAAAATTATCACCGGTTAAATCACGTATTATTTGGACTCTTGACAGGTCACCTGTGGCTTCTTTAACGCCGACAATATGTGGAATATGGGACAAGCGACCGACGGTTTCAGGTAACATATCGCAGGCGGTTCGCCCCGGCACATTGTATAAAATCTGTGGTATATCAACCGCTTCTGCAATGGCTTTGTGATGCAGATACAAACCTTCCTGAGTCGGCTTATTGTAATAGGGCGTTACAATCAGACAGGCATCAGCCCCGGCTTGTTTGGCTTTACGCGTTAGCGTAATGGCTTCCGTGGTTGAATTTGCACCCGTTCCGGCAATCACCGGAATTCTACCGTTGACATAGTCAACAACTGATTTAATCATGTCACAGTGTTCGTCTTCGTCCAGGGTTGCAGACTCCCCCGTTGTACCAACCGCAACCAAGGCATCGGTGCCTTGCTCAATATGATACTCAACTAATTTTTTTAGACTTTCCTTGTCTACTGCACCGCTTTCATACATCGGTGTGACTAACGCTACGATACTACCTTGAATCATGAAATCTCTCGATCAGAATTGATACGGTTACAAAACTTCGGTCATTATAACAAGCAAATACCTAAAATAGGTATAAGGTGCAAAACTCAATACTAAAAGAGCCTGTGCATTAGGTTTTGTATCGGGCTAAAAAACTATCGGGCGCTTGGATAAAATTTTAGTGTTTGTAACGACTCAGCCGTAAATAATAGAGCGCGGATGACACGGATTTAACGGATAGACACGGATAAGGGAAGTTTTTAAACGCATGAAATAACTTGGGCATCTTGCCCCCTCTCCCACCGGGAGAGGGCTGGGGTGAGGGGATATAAATAGTCAGGTTATTTCATGCACGTTCCTAAGCGACGGCTTTATTGCTGACTGGTTAATTTGACAGGTTGATTATTCTCGCCCAAACCTCTGGAAATTTCCTGAGCTATCATTTCATTGGCTTCTGTACTGACCGAATGCCGATCCCGTCCGGAACTTTTAAGCACCGGCAGAAAACAAACGCGCACTTCAATTTTATCCATACTTAACATCTTTATTAAATGCGGAAGAAAATCATCCTCACCAATAAACGGCGCTTGTTGTTTGGCTAACCCTTGATATTGAAGTGCTACCGGTTGAATAACCGACCGGGTTAGCAGCGCCGGTTGAAATAAAGACGCATGAAAGTTTAAAACCTCATCACCCTGAGTGGTTGTGCCTTCAGGAAAAGCAACAACATTCCGGTTTTGTTTTAAAATCCACGCCATCTTTTCTGTGGTTGCCTTAATCTGTTTTTTGTTACCTCGGCGGATAAAAATAGTACCGCCCTGTTGAGCCAAATAACCGATAACCGGCCAACTTAAAATATCACTCTTGGCGACAAAATAAGCCGGCAAATACTGACCGATAACAATAATATCCAGCCAGGAAACGTGATTACTCACCAACAGCGCTGTTTGTGTCGGCAGCTCACCTTCTTGAGTAATGCGTAGATTCATAATGGCGCTGAATCTTTTTAGCCAATGCGTTTTTAACGCATCACGTTTACTTTTGGCAATTTTTGCCGTAAACAACACATCCAGCGCAAGAAAAACAACGCCTGCAATCAGTAACCCATAGCTAAATAACAGGATAATTAGAGTCAGTTTATAAAGTAGCCGCAGTTTCAATTTCATTAGTCACCTGATAGCCTCTCATATAGTGTTTGCTGTAACGATCTTTTAATTGATCCAGTGGCAACAACACAAATAAATCCATACAATTAAAATCTTCATCCCAATAAGGTTCACCGCAAATCAAGGCACCAAAACGTAAATAGGCTTTAAGTAAAGGTGGAATACCGGATTCATCCCGTTGGCATCGTAAGGCTTGGGGAACAGGAATACTGGGTATAACCTGAAGCGAGTCGGGCGCCCTGTTTTTGGCGTCAATATTTCGATAAACCGCTTCCACAGCAAATCCGCTGGGACCGGGTGTGATACTGGCACAACCCAGCAAATAATTAAACTCACCTTCCAAGGCGTATTGCACCAAGGCCGACCATAGGGTGGTTAACACCGCGCCGCCGCGAAAATCAGGATCTATGCAAGTTCGGCCTATTTCCAAAAAACGCCCCGGCAATGCCAACACTTGATCCAGCTTAAATTCATCCTGCGAATAAAACCGACCCAGTCGTTTGGCCTGATCCTGGTTTAACAAGCGTGTGTAGCCTACTATTTTTTTATTGATATTGTCATAAACAATCAAATGATCACAATAACTGTCAATCTCATCGTAATCCAGACCTTCGGATTCCGTTTTGAGTTTTGCACCCATTTCTTGGGAAAAAACCCGATAACGCAAAGCTTGGGCTTCTTTTATTAAAGCCTCTGAGTCTGCCAAAAAACAATCCAGTTTTTTAGTCGGTTTACCAAGTATTTCTGTATCTATTTTTTTCATGAGTAGTCACGCAGCTGAAATAAAGATGCGGATACAATAATCAACGAAGGTTTCAGTTTGATGTCAATTTTGTGAACATACGATGACAGTCATATTAAATTTTTATGACAAGCCAGCATGTAAGCGACAAGGAGAAATCTTAACAGGCTTGCGCCAGTTTTATTTTGTTAATTTCCTGTAAGTAAATACCAAGAAACTGTGCGGCTTGTGGTTTTTATAACCGACAAACCGGCTCTATTCCAGTATAATTACTTTATTTTTGCACTGGATTTACGTTCCAGTTAGCAACGAGGCGGTAACATGAATCAAATAGTCGTTTGTGCTTTGTACAAATTTGTCACCCTGGAAAACTTTCAGGGTCTACGTCAACCACTACATAATATACTGGAAGCCAATCAGGTACGCGGTACTTTGCTGCTGGCCAACGAAGGCATTAATGGCACCATTGCCGGCTCGCGTGCAGGCATCAACACGGTGCTAAATTGGTTGCGTAATGACCCGCGATTGTCTGATATAGACTATAAAGAATCCTTTACCGATAGTATGCCCTTCAACCGCGCCAAGGTTAAGCTTAAAAAAGAGATAGTCACCCTGGGCGTAGAAGGCATTGATCCTAAACGGGTTGTCGGCACCTACGTTAGCCCCGCTGATTGGAACCAACTCATTTCTGATCCCGAGGTGATTATTGTAGATACGCGTAATGATTATGAGTTTAAAGTCGGTACTTTTAAAAACGCCCTTAACCCTAACACCGAAAGCTTCCGTGAGTTTCCCCGCTTTGTTAAGGAAAACCTTAGCCCCGAAAAACACAAAAAAATCGCCATGTTTTGCACCGGCGGAATTCGTTGTGAAAAATCGACAGCTTTCCTAAAAGAACAGGGTTTTGACGAGGTTTATCATCTTAAAGGCGGCATTTTAAAATATCTGGAAGAAGTCCCGGCGACAGAAACGCTATGGGAAGGTGAATGTTTTGTTTTTGATGAGCGGGTAACGGTTAACCTGCAACTTGAAAAAGGCAACTACGATCAATGTAACGCGTGTCGCTTACCGATTACCGAAGTCGACAAGGCCAGCGATAAATACCTGCAAGGCGTTAGTTGTCCGCATTGTTTTGATAAAGTCACCACTATTCAGAAATCCCGTTTTATGGAACGTGAAAAACAAATGGAGCTAGCCAGACAGCGGGGTGAAGCGCATATCGGTGCTGATGCTGCCAAGTCCCTTATTGCCAAGCGTGAAGCCAAGTTACAGCGACAACAAAAAGTTTTACGTGAACAGACTCAGAACGCATAAGGTTTATAAGTGCGGGGATCATAAGTAGCTGATCAAAAGTCTTTTAACAAAATAAAATACCGTCAATTTCATATAGTCCGCTTGCGGCAAGCACTTTGTCATGTTGAGAAATGTTAAAAGACTTTTGAGCTATTACTTATGAGCATGACGATATTTTAGGTGAAAATATGCGTATTTTAAACGCTGGCCTTCAGGATAATAATTTCTACGATAATCTGTGGCACAACCTTAATACTAAAGGCCATTGGTATGGCGAGGTGTGGAACCGGCATAAGAACGGTGAAGTTTATGCCGTGATACAAACTATTAATACCGTTACCGATAATAATCAAACA
>CAIMDR010000053.1 GCA_903839795.1 uncultured Methylococcaceae bacterium
AACCTGTAATTTTACCCCGCCCACGGTTGACATTCCTGCCCTGCTAACGCATGATGACGTCATTACCTTATTTCATGAATTCGGTCACGGCCTGCAACACATGCTGACCCAGGTTGACCATTTGGGCGTTTCCGGTATTAACGGCGTGGACTGGGATGCGGTTGAACTGCCCAGTCAATTCATGGAAAACTGGTGCTGGGAGCAAGATGCACTGGCGCTCATTTCAGGCCATTTTCAAACCGGTCAAACCTTGCCCGAGTCCTTATTTAACAAAATGCTGGCGGCAAAAAACTTTCAGGCCGGCATGATTATGGTCAGGCAACTGGAATTTAGCTTGTTTGATTTTAGGATTCACAAAGATTACGACCCTGAAAAAGGCGGGCGCATCTATGAGATTCTGGAGCAGGTCAGAGACCAGGTAGCCGTTGCCAAACCACCCAAGTTCAACCGCTTTGCCCATGGTTTTTCACATATTTTTGCAGGCGGTTATGCGGCTGGATATTACAGTTACAAATGGGCGGAAGTCTTATCCAGTGACGCTTTTTCCTTGTTTGAAGAAAAAGGTATTTTTGACCGGGAAACCGGCAACGCTTTTTTGACCAACATTCTTGAGCAAGGCGGCACAGAGAACGCGATGGACTTATTTATCAAATTTCGGGGCCGTAAACCGACCATTGACGCCTTACTCAGACATTGTGGCATCGCTGCATGAAATACCGGGATTTGCGTGACTTTATCAAACAACTGGAAAAACAAGATGAACTGAAACGGGTTATCATCCCCGTTGATCCCTATCTTGAAATGACCGAAATTTGTGACCGGACGTTAAAACAGGGTGGCCCTGCGCTCCTGTTTGAAAACCCGACCGGCTACAACATTCCCGTATTAGCCAACCTGTTCGGCACGCCACGCCGTGTCGCGATGGGTATGGGCGCAGAATCGGTCACTGAACTACGTGGCATTGGCCAACTGCTCGCTTACTTAAAAGAACCCGAACCGCCTAAAGGCCTGAAAGATGCCTGGGAGAAATTTCCGGTATTTAAGCAAGTGCTTAATATGGCACCCAAGCTGATTTCATCACCGCCTTGTCAGGAACTGATTCGGATAGGCGATGAAATTGATTTGGGCGATTACCCCATTCAGACTTGCTGGCCGGAAGATGCCGCCCCCTTGATTACCTGGCCGCTGGTTATTACCAAAGGCCCCAATAAAGAGCGGCAAAATCTGGGCATTTATCGCATGCAGGTCATAGCAAAAAACAAAGTCATCATGCGTTGGCTGGCGCATCGGGGCGGCGCTCTGGATTTTAAAGAATTTCAGGCCGCCCATCCCGGCCAGCCCTTCCCTGTTTCCGTGGCTTTGGGTGCTGATCCTGCAACCATACTGGCTGCCGTCACCCCAGTACCCGACTCGCTATCTGAATACGCCTTTGCCGGCTTGTTACGCGGCAGCAAAACAGAAGTTGCCAAATCCCTGCTAAATGATTTGCGAGTACCCGCCAGTGCTGAAATTATTTTGGAAGGCTTTATCTACCCCGATGAATTTGCGCCGGAAGGCCCTTATGGCGATCACACCGGCTATTACAATGAAGTCGCGGATTTTCCAGTGTTCACCATTGAAAGAATAACCCAACGCCAGGCGCCTATCTACCACAGCACCTATACCGGCAGACCCCCCGATGAACCCGCCATCTTGGGCGTTGCTTTAAACGAGGTATTTATACCCATTTTACAAAAACAGTTTCCGGAAATTGTCGATTTTTACCTGCCGCCTGAAGGCTGCTCATACCGCATGGCGGTTATCAGCATGAAAAAGCAATATCCCGGTCACGCCAAACGCGTCATGTTGGGAACCTGGTCATTCCTGCGGCAATTTATGTACACCAAGTTTGTCATCGTCGTCGATGATGATATTGATGTCCGTAACTGGAAAGATGTCATTTGGGCAATGACCACCCGCATGGACCCCGCACGAGATTTAACCATACTGGAAAATACGCCAATTGATTATTTGGATTTTGCTTCGCCGGTTTCAGGTTTGGGCTCCAAAGTAGGCTTTGATGCAACCAATAAATGGCCCGGCGAAACCACTCGGGAATGGGGCAGAACTATTGTAATGTCGCCGGAAGTGATTAAAAAAGTCGATGAGATGTGGGATAAGTTGTTTTAAATTATCGACCGGAAACATAACGGTAGAGTTGGATTTTTACCTGTGGTCTACCGAGTCAAAAACCAAGTCATGAAGTGGCTCATCCTCACGGGCGAGAGGAACGCAAACCCTATGTCAGTCGGGGCTTGCAACCACGACTGAAACGTTTAAAGGCTTCAATAACTTTCAAAACAGGAGTGACGGGGCTACAAACCCCGTCACACTTCAGGAAGAATTAGTGTCTTTCCTATAAAATGCCTATAATCATTAAGGCGTGCCGATGTAGGTGCGGGATGTTGTGGCAAAAGCCCCTCACTCGATTGTGATGAAAACCCTTCGGCACGTCTTGTATCTAATAATTCATGATCATAAAACAATCGTCTGATAGCATCATCTTTTAACCCTGCCGTTACTGAAAATGGCGGTTTATCTCTACGGGTATGGGGAACGCAGGCATTATTATTGCTTTCTCACGTCAATTGACTTAAGATTATTTTGTGTCCCGGTGGCTCGGGGTAGTTCGTTTGGCTATTGTCAGATTGAGACCGGGATTTTCCAACTGAGCCGCCGAGATCAATAGTGCTTTTTCTAGCTACCAAGCTCCGGCTCTCATCGTTATACACAAGTGTTTGTAATTATTCACCTCCCCCTTTGAAAAAGGGGGATTGAGGGGGATTTATCTAATAAAATCTCCCCTAACCCCTCTTTTTCAAAGAGGGGGACTGAATACTTACAAGTGTTCAAGTAAACCGTCATACCCACCGGGAAGCCTATATATCCAGTGCAATGGATGGTATCTTTGTACGTCCCTGTAGCCTAAATTCCGGTAGTCCATGCCCGGAATAATGAAAAATAAGGGCCAGGTCTTTCATTATTACATTAAGATTTCCTGCTGTGCCCGGTTACAGTTATCGTTTAATCCAACCTTCGATCTGTAAAAAATCAACCATTACACGCGCTAAGAAAACAGGGTCAACTGATCTTTTTTCAACTGGGTAATACTTTCTTTCGGCAGGTAAAAGACATTTTTTAAAACCCTGTTCATCACCGAAATTAACTGACGGAATTTGTAAGCATCATGATGAGAGTCCCCCGTTTGCTCAGAAGTGCGCCAACTGTCTTCATCGGATATACGCAGCTCCACACCCAAGGTATGTTCCTGGGTTTTTTTATCCACCTGGTTTCTTCGGGCATATATCGGCGTACCGGGAATCATGATCTTATGCGTTGCCGCGTCTCGGTGTATGGGTAGTGAAAAGCTGATTTTGCATTGAAACTTTCTATGACCCAATGAAGAGTGCTGGTTTTTTTTTGCATTCATGCTAAGCGCTTCATAAAACGTTTTTGCATTGGCAAGCAATTCCTGTTCGGTGGATGTTTTTTCATAACCGGCACTTTGTGAAAGGCTAACCATCAATCTTCGCACCGCTTCTATCATGCTTTCAGGGTCATCGAACAGGGTTTGGGTGATGGATTGGGAGTTGGTGTTTTCCTGAAGAATAACGCCTTTTTTTTGCAAGGCATGAAACAGTTTTAAGGTGTCATCCCGATCTTTCAGTATAAAAGTGATCGCCAGAATATCCCTGATATCATAAGCTTCCCCTTCCAAATCTTTCCCTAACTTGGTCACCATACTTTCAGGACTTTTTAGTCTGGCTTTAATTTCAGTAATATTAACCCGAACGCCATCCCCGCTATCAAAAACAAAACCGTTTTGTTGATCATCAAAAGTTATGGACTCTTTTAGTTTATGAAAAAATGAGGAAATTTTAACAAAGGCATTTTGCGCTGATTCGCTGGCCGGAATGTGTTGCGGATTTTCCCAATTATAATTAAAAAGATCATCCAGGCTTTGGTTTTCAGTTTCCAGAAAAAAACCCAACTGAGCATAATCATTAATATCCTGGCTCTCTTCTTCAATAGACTTGATCAAGTAACCCATTTTTAGCATGGAACAGGCCGTTTGCTGCCACTCTAGCGGAACCTCCCTATTTTTACCCTGATAACCAGCAAACACCATCGGATACTTTCTTGAAGAAGCCAATAGAAAAAGATGCCTCGGATCTTGATTGGCTATGTCTTGAAAGCCGGACTCATTCAAGATCGCTTCTACCCGACCAATGGCTTGCAGACAGTTCTGATAAAGCTCAGCGTTACCGGAATTCAAGGCAAGAAGTCCTTCAAGTTGCTTTTTAACAAACGGAAACATCCAGTTTAAAAAATAATTGTAGGTTCGGTAAACGTAAGTTTTTGCCCTTTCCTGCTCGCTTTCCTGTAGCTCGCCATTACCAACACT
>CAIMDR010000054.1 GCA_903839795.1 uncultured Methylococcaceae bacterium
ATGTCAGCAAACCTGATGAGCTTGGGCGGTTTGGCGATTGCTATCGGTATGTTGGTGGATGCGGCGGTGGTGGTGGTTGAAAATCTTATCACCCATCTGGCTCATGTTGAAAAAGCTCAGCGCTTGCCGCGTTTGCATGTCATTTATCGGGCAACACGCGAAGTGGCAGGGCCGGTTACATCAGGCATTTTAATTATTATTATCGTGTTTTTACCGCTACTGACCCTGCAAGGACTGGAAGGCAAGTTATTTACGCCGGTCGCCTTAACCATCGTTTTTGCGCTCAGTGGTTCGCTGATATTGTCACTGACTGTCATTCCGGTTATCGCGTCTTACTTGCTAAAAGAAGTGTCCCATGAAGAGCCTTGGTTACCCCGGCAATTACAACGGCTTTATCAGCCGGCTTTATTGTGGTGTTTAGGAAACAGTAAAAAAGTATTTATCGGTGCCGGCGCTTTATTAGCGGTGACTGTGGTGGTATTTACCCAGATAGGCAGTACCTTTATGCCGACGATGGATGAGGGTGATATTATCCTGCAACTGGAAAAATTACCCTCCATCACACTGGAGCAATCAGTGGGGTTGGATGGTAAGGTGCAAAAAAATCTGCTTAAAAGTATTCCCGAAATTGCCACCATTGTTTCCAGAGTAGGCGCTGATGAGCTAGGTCTTGATCCGATGGGCTTAAATGAAACCGATACGTTTTTGGTACTTAAACCTAAAGACCAATGGCGTATGGGTAGCAAAGAAGCGTTGATTGAAGAGATTCGTAAGGTCATGGCGCAAACCCCCGGCGTTGCTTTTGGTTTTACCCAGCCAATTGAAATGCGTGTTTCAGAAATGCTGACGGGTACACGCGGTGATGTGGCGGTTAAATTATTCGGGTCTGACCTAGCTGTGTTAAATGAAAAAGCCACTGAAATAGCGGAAATATTAAAACATATCACCGGCTCCAGTGATGTGTTTGCCAAACAAAATAACGGCATGCAATTTTTACAGCTCACCATTGATAAATTAGCCGCAGGGCGTTTGGGGCTGGATAGTGACAGTATTGAAACCTTGCTACGTGCGCAGATTGAAGGTTTAAATCTGGGGATTGTTCAGGAAGGCATTAAACGGACACCGCTCATTTTACGTGGCAGCAGTAACACCGCCAATTTTGATAATCTGCAAATCACCTTGCCAACGGGTGGACACGTACCGGTAACGGCTATTGCCAAAATCCAAAAAGTTGAGGGTGTTGTGTCGATTGGCAGAGAGCGTGGACAACGCTTTGTGGTCGTTCGCAGCAATGTACAAGATCGGGATTTGGTGGGATTCGTTGACGAAGCCCGCAAAGCCGTTGCTGAAAAAGTCAAATTACCCACCGGTTACACTGTTGAATTTGGCGGGCAGTTTGAAAACCAACAACGAGCCGCAGCCACCTTGACATTGGTTGTACCCATCTCCTTGGGCTTGATTTTTTTGTTGTTGTTTTCAACGTTTGGCTCAGTTCGCCAGGCCGTACTGGTGTTGTCAAACATTCCGCTGGCCATGGTCGGTGGTGTTTTTGCGCTATGGATTTCCGGCGAATATTTGTCCGTACCGGCCTCCGTTGGTTTTATCGCCTTGCTGGGTATCGCGGTACTCAATGGTGTAGTGATGGTTAGTTATTTTAATCAGCTCAAAGCAACCGGGATGGAGCTGACCAAAGTCGTGACGCTGGGTTCTTCACGGCGTTTAAGGCCGGTATTAATGACGGCCAGTATTGCGGCTTTTGGTTTGATTCCGTTATTGTTTGCAACCGGTCCAGGCTCTGAAATTCAAAGACCTTTAGCCATCGTCGTGATTGGCGGCTTGGTATCGTCCACCTTTTTAACCTTATTTTTATTACCTATTTTGTTTAAATTATTTGGCGTACCCAAGGAGATTGAGCAATGAATTGCAAAGAGTATTTGGTAACCCTCAACATTCCGCCAAGCCTTGAAGAGCTGATGGTTGACAGTCTATTGATGTTTGAAGAGGATCATGGTTTCAGCAGTTTTCCGATCAACGCCCATCATCATATTAACAAAGGCTTATCTTTAGCGGAACAAGTGACGGGGCGTCAGAAACGAATTCGTTTCCAGATGTATGTGCCGGTAGATGAGTTGCCGAGATTGTTGGAGCAACTACGTCGGGATTTTTCCGGTTCGGGTATTGATTATTGGGTTTTGCCTGTGATTGAAAATGGGGTGATTTAAACCCAATCATCAAGTTTTCTTATCTTGACTTTCCCGAACTCAAGATGAAGATTGAGTGCCGTAAATTGCGTAGGCCGGAATAAGGCTTTTTGAGCGCAAGCGAGAATAAGCGTTTCCGGCACTTCTCTGTACGAGTGTGCCGCAATCCAGAGTACAAGGATGTACTCTATTTATAGTAATTATTCAGTCCCCCTCTTTAACAAAGAGGGGTTAGGGGCGATTTTATTAGATAAATCCCCCTCTGCCCCTCGCTTTACTCTCCCCCTTTTTCAAAGGGGGAGGTGAATACTTACAATTTATATTACATTGCATACAATAAAATC
>CAIMDR010000055.1 GCA_903839795.1 uncultured Methylococcaceae bacterium
CCCATCAGTACCAACAAGTGACCGATTGGCATTTACACACCCCTAAAGGTTTTGAGTAAGGATATCGTGATGGAATGGGAAACAGTTATCGGTCTGGAAGTGCATGCACAACTGGCCACACAATCAAAAATTTTTTCCGGCGCGGCTACGGCTTATGGCGCGGAACCCAACACCCAAGCCTGTGCCGTTGACCTGGGCTTGCCCGGGGTTTTGCCGGTATTAAATGAAGAAGCCGTGCGCATGGCCGTCATTTTTGGCATGGCCATTGAGGCGCATATCGCTCCGCATTCGGTGTTTGCCAGAAAAAATTATTTTTACCCCGACTTGCCTAAAGGCTATCAAATCAGCCAAATGGATCATCCTATTGTCGGTGTTGGACATTTGGATATTGACGTTGACGGCATCACCAAGCGCATCGGTGTTACTCGTGCTCATTTGGAAGAAGATGCCGGCAAATCCTTGCATGAAGATTTTCATGGCTTGACCGGAATCGATTTAAACCGTGCCGGTACGCCCTTGCTGGAAATCGTCTCGGAACCGGACATGCGCTCTGCCAAAGAAGCCGTTGCTTACATGCGCAAATTGCATGAACTGGTACGCTATCTGGGCATTTGTGACGGCAACATGCAGGAAGGCTCGTTCCGTTGTGACGCCAACGTATCCGTGCGACCCAAAGGCCAAGCAGAATTTGGCACCCGTGCCGAGATTAAAAATATCAACTCGTTTAAATTTGTTGAAAAAGCCATTAATCACGAAGTGGAGCGGCAGATTGAGCTGATAGAAAACGGCGGCAGAGTCGTTCAGGAAACCCGTCTGTATGATTCGGTAAAAGATGAAACACGCTCCATGCGTAGCAAGGAAGAAGCCAATGATTACCGCTACTTTCCCGACCCCGATTTATTGCCGGTTATCATTGACGAAGCCTTTAAAGCGCAGATAAAAGCCGCCTTACCGGAATTGCCACAGGCTAAAAAACAACGTTTTAAAAGCCAATACAGCCTGGATGAAGAAAGCGTGTCGATTCTAACGACCTCGCGTCCACTGGCTGATTACTTTGAAGCCGTGACTAAAAAATCAGGCTGCGAAGCCAAGCTCTGCGCTAACTGGATAACCGGTGACCTTTCTGCCGCACTTAACAAAGCCGGTTTGGAAATTACCGATTCACCAGTCAGTGACGAACGCTTGGCAGGTTTATTAACCCGCATCAGCGACAACACCATTTCCGGAAAAATCGCCAAACAAGTCTTTGAAGCCCTGTGGCAATCCACGTCATCAGCCGATGAAATCATTGCCGAAAAAGGCTTAAAACAAATCACCGACACCGGTGCAATCGAAGCCATTATTGATAAAATCATTGCCGATAATCTAGGTCAGGTTGAACAATACCGTAGCGGAAAAGATAAAGTGTTCGCGTTTTTTGTCGGCCAAGTCATGAAAGCCATGCAGGGCAAAGCCAATCCGGCCGAAGTGAATAAAATGCTGAAAGAGAAATTGCAGGGGTAACTTTACCCTTGATCTATTAAAGGGTGGGCAATGCTTTTCTGCCCACTTTTTATTTATGCCAATTGTAGCCTTTATGCAGTGGAACGGAATCGAGGAATTGAAGGCGTTGATTATCCTCGATTACACTGCGATTCATCGAGGATACTTGCTGGAGTTCCAACCACTGGAATAAACAACCTTTCCTGACTGCATTATGAACCGATAAAAATATGTTTTTGCAAGACCTGACCCCTTGGTTTTCTTTGACCCCTTGGTTTTGCTTGCTATCATGATTAGGAAATATTGAATGGTACAGAAACGAATACTTATTTCGCTCTTCACTGGAGCGGGTGGATTAGATTTAGGATTAGAGCAAGCTGGCTTCACAACAAAAATTGCTAATGAGTTAGAGCCACAAGCTTGCGAGACTTTAAGAAAAAACAAAGAACTGTGCAATCTAAGCAGCGCGAAAGTGAATGAATTCATTACCAAGTCTTTGGAGCAGAAATGCTTCAAGCACCTAACCAGCATTGAAGAGGAGCTTTTTTTTAAAAGAATAAGGAAGCATACGAACAAAGAAAAATATCTTCAAGAATCTACTGTTATCGAAGGTGATATTCGAAATATATCTTCATCTAAATTTTCCAGCATGTTGGGCAGTGATGAGCTTTATTGCATAGCTGGTGGCCCACCTTGCCAGCCATTTAGCAAAGCCGGAAAGCAAAAATCATTTGACTGCGCAAAAAATGGTGATCTATTTTATGAGTTTGTTAGGCTAGTTGGTGATCTTCATCCTAAATGGTTTGTATTTGAAAATGTTAAAGGAATTACATTTACAAAAACAGATGTGATTTATCAAAAATGTCTCTCGTGTAAATCACAAGAAATAATTCCCTTTAAAATGCGCCAAGAGTTTGAAAATCTGAAACATAATAATGAGTGCATTAAATGCGGAAGTACAAACACTGAATGGAAAATTGAAAATGTTGCTGGCGGCTCGCTTAATATTATTGTTAACGAATTCAAAAAATTAGGTTATCAATGTAGCTATAAGGTTCTAAATGCGGCTGATTATGGTGCTCCACAAATAAGAGAAAGACTGTTCATTATCGGTAGTCGAGAGGGCAAGGTTTTTCAGTGGCCTGAGCCAACACATCAAAAATCCAAAAACTCAAATTGCCAGCAGGACATGTTTGCCACCAACAATATAAAACCATGGGTAACTATGTATGATGCTCTTTGGCCAGGAACCCATCCTATTTATGGAAAGTTTGACAAAAATATGGCCAAGTTATGGGTTAAAAATGTAGTAAGACCTCACGATGAGCCAGTAACTTGGAATTTCGATAGACCTTCTCCGACTATTGGTGCCCATCAGGGTGCCAAGCTAGCATTTGCGCCCAATGGTGTACCAGAAAATCAACTTTATAGGCAGCAATGGGCAACAAAAGGCAGGAAACAAGGTGATACGCCGCCAGTACCTGTTGAGCATGTATACCTGTCTGATGGAGAGTTATTGAAATTACAGACATTTCCCGAATGGTGGTATCTTCATGGAACAAGAATGCAGAGAGCCTTTCAAATAGGTAACGCAGTTCCTCCTATTCTAGGTCGAGCAATTGGACAAGCAATAATTTTATCAGAAGAACTTCATGACGATTAAAACATTACCAGTATTTTCAGCTGAAGAAAAAACCCTAGCTACAGACCTGTTGTCAGCAAAGGTTGCAACCATGCTTGGAAGAAAAATGGAGGAAGGGGATTGGGATTTTGTGTATTGTAATGCAAAAAAAATCCCTATATCAGACTGGAGCAACCTCCATATTGATGTCAATTACAATGGATTGGGTGTCGAGCATAAGATGCTTAGAGTCACTAAA
>CAIMDR010000056.1 GCA_903839795.1 uncultured Methylococcaceae bacterium
AACCATGATTGTTCGCTCACATCTAACATCCTAAAAACCATAAAGATATCAAACATAATAGTTAAAATTAACAACAAAGCAATAAATTATTATGAATTAGTCGGTATGTTAAAAGAAATTTGTAAATTAGCCGTTTTTTTTCATATATGCGAATTTAATAGTGTATTTATTGTGTGTTTTTGGGTGGCTGCTTTAAGTTGGGTTGCATTTTTTGCAACCCAATATTTGATGTATTACTTTTATATTAATTTGATATAAGGTTGGGCTAACGACAATTCTGTTAACCCAACATAAGCTACCCCTTTAATACCTTCAACACCGCCTGCATGGTCGTATTGGCATCACCAAACAACATGCGGGTGTTTTCCAGCACAAACAAGGGATTGCCCACACCTGCATAACCCGATGCCATGCTGCGTTTAAGCACGATGGTGGTTTCACCTTTCCAGCATTCGATGACCGGCATACCGGCAATCGGGCTGTTGGGATCATTAAGTGCAGACGGATTCACAATATCATTGGCTCCGATAACGATGGACACGTCTACATTGGCAAAATCATCATTGATTTCATCCATTTCAAAAACGATGTCGTAAGGCACTTTGGCTTCCGCCAACAAGACATTCATGTGACCGGGCATACGGCCTGCAACCGGATGGATGCCGAAGCGTACTTTTTTGCCTTTATCCCGCAACAGCTTGGTGATTTCATAAACGGTATGTTGAGCTTGAGCAACCGCCATGCCGTAGCCTGGAATAATCATGATGTTTTTTGCAGCTTGCAGCAGTTTCGCAGTTTCTTCCGCATCAATAGGCTGTACGTCACCTTCAATCGCGGCGGCTACTCCACCCGAGGCCGAACCAAAGCCGCCGGCAATAACGCTGATAAAGTTGCGATTCATGGCGCGACACATGATGTAACTCAAGATGGCACCGCTGCTGCCGACTAAAGCGCCGGTAACAATCAACAAATCGTTGCTTAACATAAAGCCCGTTGCCGCAGCTGCCCAGCCTGAATAACTGTTGAGCATGGAAATAACCACCGGCATATCCGCACCCCCAATCGCCATGACCATGTGGACGCCAAAAATCAAGGCAATAGCGGTCATAATAGCCAACGGAATGAGCGCATTACCCCCGAGTTCAGTTTGTTGTAAAAACACAGAACCCAGAACGACAGTGGCAATCAACAGACCTAAATTAAACCAGTGACGGCCAGGCAATAACAGCGGTTTGCCGCTGATTTTTTCGCTAAGTTTGCCAAAGGCAATCACTGAACCAGAAAAAGTAACGGCACCTATAAGAATACCAATATAAATTTCCAATTCGTGGATGGTTTTTTCCACACCGGTGATGGTAATGGTGCTATCCATAAAATTGGCATAACCAACCAATACCGCAGCCATACCGACCAAGCTGTGCATAATGGCAACCAGCTCAGGCATTTGCGTCATTTCAACTTTTAACGCCGCTCTGGCGCCTATACTTCCGCCGATTAATAAGGCCACGATTAAGATACCGTAAACGGTGAACGATCCGCTTAATGCGGTACCGAAAACGGTAATTTCCAGCGCTGATTTGCCGGAAACCGATCCCCCTAAGATGGTAGCGACAATGGCAATCGCCATGCCTAACATGCCGAAATAATTGCCTTTTCGTGAAGATTCCTGATTGCTTAAACCGCTCAGGCTAAGAATGAACAGAATGGCGGCAACGATGTAAGACATCGTAACTAAACTATGGGACATGGTGATCTCCTGTTATTTTCTGAACATTTCCAACATACGGCGGGTAACTAAAAAGCCACCGACAATATTGATAGAGGCTAAAAGTATCGCCACGCCAGCAAGGATCGTGACGGTGGAGTTGGTAGTGGAAATCTGCACTAATGCGCCAATAACGATAATGCTGCTAATGGCATTGGTGACGCTCATTAATGGGGTGTGCAGTGAATGTGATACATTCCAGATCACTTGATAGCCTACAAAACAGGCAAGCACAAAAACGGTAAAATGCGCCATGAATGATTCAGGCGCGACAGCACCCAAGCTAAATAAAATCAGTCCGGCAATTAATGCCGGCAGTAGTTGTTTAACCGCCGGGGGAAGAAACGATTTTTTTTGTTGCTCCACGACTGACTGATAAGCCGGTGCTTCGGTTTGCGGAGCGGCAGCAGAGAGTTTCGGTGCGGGTGGCGGCCAAGTGATATTGCCTTCTTTTATCACAGTAGTGCCGCGTATCACCTCATCGTCCATATTAACATTGATGACGCCGTTTTTTTCAGGAGTCAGCTCGGTTAATAAATGCCGCAGGTTGGTTGCATAGAGCTGGCTGGACTGGTTGGCCAAGCGACTGGGTAAATTGGTATAACCGATCAACGTGACATCATGCTTGACGACCACTTGATCTTTTTCAGTCAGCTCGCAATTACCGCCTTGCTCGGCGGCCAAATCCACAATCACACTGCCCGGTTTCATTGACTCAACCATCGCGGCGGTGATTAGTTTTGGCGCGGGTCTGCCAGGAATAAGCGCAGTGGTGACGATAATGTCGACTTCTTTTGCTTGTTCGGCAAATAATGCCATCTCGGCGTCAATAAATTCTTTGGACATGGTTTTGGCATAGCCACCCGTTCCACCGCCTTCTTCCTTAAAATCCAGCATTAAAAATTCAGCGTCCATGCTTTCAATTTGTTCTTTTACTTCGGGGCGGGTGTCAAAGGATCGGACAATGGCGCCCATGCCTTTTGCCGTGCCAATAGCGGCAAGACCGGCAACGCCTGCACCAATAACCAATACTTTTGCGGGCGGTATTTTACCGGCGGCGGTAATTTGGCCGGTAAAAAAACGCCCAAAATATTGTGCGGCTTCAACGATGGCGCGGTAACCGGCAATATTAGCCATGGAGCTTAACGCATCCAGCTTTTGCGCTCGGGACATTCGGGGCACGCTGTCCATCGCCAACACGGTAACGTGTCTAGCCGCCAGTTTTTGCATTAATGCTTCATTTTGTGCAGGCCAGATAAAGCTGATTAAACACGCGCCTGAAGATAGCAGGTCAGTTTCTTCCAGTGCCAGTTTAAGATTGTGCTCGGGAGCACGCACTTTCATGATGATATCAGATTGCTTCCAAAGCGTTTTGGTATCCGTTACGATTTCAACACCGGCCTCCTTGTAGGCCTCATCAGAAATATTGGCACCGAGACCCGCACCGCTTTCAACGCTAACGGTAAATCCCAGTTTCATAATTTGTGCGGCAGCCTCTGGTGTAGTGGCAACACGCATTTCACCTTGGTGAATTTCTTTAGGTATACCAATCTTCATACAGTCTCCTGTGGGTGTGATTTAGGGCATAATAAGCAAGAAGGTTTTGGTGGGAACTAAAACCTAAGTGGTTGAGCATAGGTGATTAGGCGTTGAAATTCAATAAAAAAAATGGTCCTTTTGTTAGGATCTCTTTTGGGCAACCCATTTTTTAAGGTGAGGTTAAATTTTGCTGTCATTAGAAGTAGTTAAAAGCAATGAATCGTTTGATGTAAAGAGACATTCGAGCGTTGCAATAACCGATCAAGGAAGCTGATGTTTTTATCAAAAGACTTTATAGAAACCACCGAAGGGCTTATTTTTGCCGTAGTCGATCAAACTATTGAAAGCGGTAAGGTATTGTGTTTTTTACGCTATGTAAAAAATAACGGGTGTTGGCAAAAGGTAAGTACCGAGCCTGCCAATGCTCTTTTGCAGCAGTATCATCCATGCTATTTGCATTATTCACCCATTTTGGATGCGCATTTGCACGCGGTAGCCCTGGACAGGATTATTAAACATCACCAACCCAAGCAACGCTTGCAACAGATTATGCAGATAACTCAGCAAGATGCTATTGAGCGTGACCTGTTTCAATTGTGTGATTTATTGCAGCAACACGGCCTGGATTTAACGCAACTGGGCATTACCGGTTCCGTACTGGTTGGAGTGCAGAACTCGGGTTCTGATATTGATTTGGTCTGTTACGGTCGGGCGGTTTTTCATCAATGCCGGGCCATTACCCGTCAATTGATACAGCAAGATAAGCTGCAAGCATTGAGTGATCATGACTGGCAGCAATCTTACGAACGTCGATCTTGTGAATTAAGTTTTGAAGATTATGCCTGGCATGAGCAGCGCAAAACGAACAAGGCGGTTATTAACGGCCGAAAATTTGATTTAAATTTTATTGATGATTCGGTCTCTGTCGAGGCGATGAGTTATCAAAAGTGTGGCGTGATTACGCTGCAATGCCGGGTAATTGATGATACGCATGCTTTTGATTATCCGGCTGAATTTAAAATAGCGCATGACGAGTTTGATGCCATTGTCAGCTTTACCGCAACGTATACGGGTCAGGCTATTAACGGTGAAATCGTGGAAGTGTCAGGGGTAGTCGAACAATCGCAGCAAGGCGTTAAACGTATTGTGGTGGGTTCCAGTCGGGAAGCGCACGGTGAATACATCAAGGTGATTCGTGCTTAATTTAAACGATTTTTCTGCCGTTATTTTTGATATGGACGGTCTGGTTTTGGATACCGAAAGTACTTATTTTGCGGCTTGGCAACAAACAGCAAAAGCCATGGGTTACTCGCTTTCTGATGCATTTTGTTTGTCTTTGTCAGGGTTGCACTATAAAGAGATAGAGTTAAAGCTGTTGACTTGCTGTGGGGCTGAATTTAATCTGGATACATTTACTCGCTTAAGCGGTATTTTTTGGCGTGAACAGGTTAATGCCCACGGCATAAAGATTAAGCATGGCTTTACCGGGTTGCTGGAATTTATTGTTCAGCAACAAATTCCTTATTGTCTGGCAACCAACAGCAGTGCAGTCAATGCTGTTGAATGTCTTGAATTTGCTGGCATAAGAGAGATATTTTCGACTATTATCACCCGCGATGATGTTGAGCACGGCAAGCCGGCACCGGATATTTTTTTAAAAGCGGCCGAGTTGTTACAAGTGCCGATCAGTCGGTGTCTGGTGCTGGAAGATTCTTATGCGGGTATTGAGGCAGCATCCAGGGCAGGGGCTTTTTCAGTATTGATACCCTCTACCGAGCCGGTCGATCCGATGGCTCTAGCGCTATGTGATGTGATGATGATTGATTTGGCGCACACACTCATGGCCTTAAAGGTCGATTGTAGGGATGATTAATCTTTTGCCTTGTTGCACTTTTCTGGTCGGATAAGTTGCAAAATTGACTCGCTAAGTTCACTCTTCAATCAGTTAATCCTGTATAATCAACAAATTTTTCCGTAACGCAAAACACCTTCTGTGATAACTCAGTATTCTAAAGTCTCAGTCATTGCCCCGGCCAGATTACACATGGGGTTTATTGATTTAAGCGGATCATTAGACCGT
>CAIMDR010000057.1 GCA_903839795.1 uncultured Methylococcaceae bacterium
GCTACTCTGATTGGGCAAATGATTACATTTGCACTTCTGGTATGGTTTACCATGAAGTACATTTGGCCTCCTTTATTTGACTCTTTAGAAGAACGTAAAAAGAAAATTTCTGATGGTTTGGCTGATGCTGAAAAAGGGCAAGAAGATATCGTATTAGCAGAGAAAAAAGCCAAGGGTGTCTTAAAAGATGCAAAGCTACAATCTTCAGAGATTGTTACCTTGGCACAGAAACGTGCAAATGAAATTGTTGAAGAATCAAAAGACACCGCTAAAAAAGAAGGCGAGCGTTTGATTATTGCAGCAAAAGCACAAATTGATCAAGAAATACAGCAAGCTAAAGAAGGTTTGCGTCAACAAGTGGCTGATTTGGCGTTAAGTGTTGCAGAACAGATTCTGGGTGCAGAAATTGATAAAGCCAAGCACCAAGATATCGTTAGCAAAGTCTCAAATCAATTAGGATAGGCAGCATAATGAGCGAACAGGCAACATTAGCAAGGCCTTACGCAGCCGCAGTGTTTAAAAGAGCCAAGGAAACTGATACGACCGCAACCTGGTCGCAGAACTTGGCTTTTATGTCGGCTGTACTAAAGAATGAAGATATTTCTGTGGTCATTGATAACCCTAAAGTTAATAAAGAAAGGTTATCAGCACTGATGCTGGATATTTGCCAAGAGCATATTAATGAAGAGAATGGAAATTTTCTAAAATTGCTGGTTCATAACAATCGATTAATGTTGTTGCCTACTGTTGCCAAGCTTTTTGAAGCTTATAAAGCAGAAGACGAGGGTTATGTCGAGGTTGAGGTATTAACGGCTTACGCGCTCTCAAAAGAAGCAAAGCAAAAGTTTACGGCAACACTTGAAAAGACCCTGGGCAAAAAAATCCTTATGAATGTAGCCGTGGATAAGTCATTAATTGGTGGCGTTCTCGTACGGGCAGGCGACAGAGTCATTGACGGATCTATTAAAGGCCGACTTCAACACATGCAAAAAGCGCTACAGTGAAAGTGAGAAAAAGCACATGCAACTAAATCCATCTGAAATAAGTGATCTGATTAAAAAGAAGATCGAAAACTTCGACTTAAGTGCCGAAGCGCATACAGAAGGTACCGTAGTCAGTGTGACTGACGGTATTGTAAGAGTACATGGTTTATCTGAAGCTATGCAAGGCGAGATGCTTGAATTCCCGGGAAACACCTTTGGGATGGCTCTTAATCTTGAAAGAGATTCAGTGGGTGTGGTGATATTAGGTTCATATCAGCATATCACTGAGGGCGACATTGTAAAATGTACCGGAAAAATTTTGGAAGTACCTGTTGGTGAGGCATTGCTGGGGCGTGTAGTTGACGCACTGGGAAATCCAATTGACGGCAAAGGTGCAATTGATACCACCGAAACGGCTCCAATTGAAAAAATCGCACCGGGTGTAATTGCCCGTCAGTCGGTTGATCAGCCTGTACAGTTAGGATTGAAATCAATTGATGCGATGATTCCGGTCGGTCGTGGACAGCGTGAGTTGATTATTGGCGACAGACAAACCGGTAAAACAGCGATTGCGATTGACGCCATCATTAATCAAAAAGGTACAGGCATTAAATGTATCTATGTCGCTATCGGTCAAAAACGTTCATCCATTGCCAACGTCGTTCGCAAATTGGAAGAGCATGGCGCGATGGCGCATACCATTATTGTTGCGGCATCAGCCTCTGAATCAGCGGCACTTCAATTTATCGCGCCCTATACTGGCTGTTCAATGGGTGAGTTTTTTAGAGATCGCGGTGAAGATGCCCTGATTATCTATGATGATTTAACCAAACAAGCATGGGCTTATCGCCAGGTTTCCTTATTGTTACGTCGTCCACCCGGTCGTGAAGCGTATCCAGGTGACGTGTTTTATTTACATTCCCGTTTGTTGGAAAGAGCCTCACGTATTAACGCGGCTGAAGTTGAAAAACTGACTGGCGGTCGGGTAAAAGGTAAAACCGGTTCATTGACTGCATTGCCAATTATTGAAACCCAAGGTGGTGACGTATCTGCTTTCGTACCGACTAACGTAATCTCTATTACCGATGGTCAGATCTTTCTTGAAAGCAACTTGTTTAACTCAGGTATCCGTCCCGCTGTAAACGCTGGTTTGTCGGTATCGCGAGTCGGTGGTGCTGCACAGACAAAGATCATCAAAAAATTAGGTGGTGGTACTCGTCTTGATTTGGCTCAATACCGCGAGTTAGCGGCTTTTGCCCAGTTCGCTTCGGATTTGGATGAAAGCACCCGTAAGCAAATTGAACGTGGCCAACGGGTTACGGAATTAATGAAGCAAAATCAATATTCGCCGATGTCGGTCGCGCAAATGGCAGTTTCATTGTTTGCTGCTAATGAAGGTTTCCTTGATAGCATAGAAGTAAACAAGGTACTGGACTTTGAAGCTGCTTTACAGTTGTACATGAAATCAGAACAATCTGAATTAATGAACAACATTAATGCAACTGGCGATTTTAGTAATGAAATTAGCAGTGGAATAAGAACTGCTATTGAAACTTTCATTAATACTCATAGTTGGTAAAAGGGTCTTCAAATGGCTGTTGGTAAAGAAATACGCACAAAGATCGCGAGTATCAAGAATACTCAAAAGATCACTCGAGCAATGGAGATGGTTGCGGCGAGTAAAATGCGTAAAACAAAAGACAGAATGCAGGCAACAAGGCCCTATTCTAAAAAAATTGGGCAGATTATCAAGCATTTGGCTCAGGCC
The DNA here is from genome assembly GCA_903839795.1 of uncultured Methylococcaceae bacterium. Lineage (GTDB taxonomy): Bacteria > Pseudomonadota > Gammaproteobacteria > Methylococcales > Methylomonadaceae > Methylobacter_C. The sequence goes on from CAIMDR010000057.1 coordinate 2,752, forward strand.
AATCCAGAGTATAAACACCCTTACCTGATTGCACGCGATGTTAAGCGGGTAGGGATTATTTTGGTGAGTTCCGATAGAGGCTTGTGTGGTGGACTGAATTCTAACTTGTTCAGAAAAACGCTAACCCAGTTAGTTCAATGGAATAACGCAAATATTGAAGTCGATGTTTGTACCATTGGCACAAAAGCTTCAGGGTTTTTTGGCAACTTGAAAGTCAATGTAGTCGGTCAGGTTTCTAAATTGGGTGACGCTCCGCATCTGAATGACATCGTCGGCGTTATTAAAATAATGCTGGATGCCTATCAAGAAGGCAGAATCGATGAATTGTATGTTGTTAGCAATGAATTTGTGAACACCATGACTCAGCGACCCACTGTTGAACAGTTGCTTCCTGTAGTCGCCTGTGAACTTGATGAAAATCTGAATGGTCATTGGGACTATATTTATGAGCCTGACGCTAAAGAAGTTTTGGATAATTTATTGACTCGTTTTATCGAATCCAAAGTTTACCAAGGGCTGGTTGAAAATAATGCCTGTGAGCAGGCAGCCAGAATGGTGGCTATGAAGAGTGCTTCGGATAACGCAGGCAATCTTATCGGTGAATTGCAATTGATTTATAACAAAGCCAGACAAGCCGCGATCACTCAGGAAATTTCAGAAATTGTTGCCGGTGCCGCCGCTGTTTAAGGCTCTCTTGAGCTTAATCGAAGGCTCCAAGCAAAATGACACAACACTTAGAGGACAACTCAATGAGTTCGGGTAAAATCGTTCAAATTATCGGCGCGGTCGTTGACGTGGAATTTTCACGTGCAGACCTGCCAAAAGTATATGATGCCTTAAACGTAGAAGGCAAAAACCTGGTATTGGAAGTACAACAGCAATTAGGTGATGGCGTAGTCAGAACCATTGCTATGGGTAGTACCGATGGCTTAAGTCGCGGTTTGCAGGTTACCAATACTAATGCACCTATTTCTGTACCCGTGGGTAAAGAAACTTTAGGTCGTATTATGAACGTCTTGGGCGAACCCATCGACGAAAAAGGTCCTATCGGCGAACAAGTTAAATGGGGCATCCACCGTGAAGCACCCAGTTATGCAGAACAAGCGGCTGCTAACGAATTGTTGGAAACCGGCATTAAAGTTATCGATTTGGTCTGCCCTTTTACCAAAGGTGGTAAAGTCGGATTATTCGGCGGCGCGGGTGTTGGTAAAACCGTTAACATGATGGAGTTGATTCGCAACATCGCTATCGAGCACAGTGGTTATTCTGTGTTTGCGGGTGTTGGCGAACGTACTCGTGAAGGTAATGACTTTTATCACGAAATGACGGATTCAAACGTAATTGACAAAGTATCGCTGGTTTACGGACAAATGAACGAGCCACCGGGAAACAGACTGCGCGTTGCCTTGACTGGTTTAACCATGGCGGAATATTTCCGTGATGAAGGTCGTGACGTTTTGTTTTTCGTTGATAACATCTATCGTTATACATTGGCTGGAACTGAAGTATCAGCACTGTTGGGTCGTATGCCTTCAGCCGTGGGTTACCAACCGACACTGGCCGAAGAAATGGGTGTTTTACAAGAACGTATTACCTCAACCAAAACTGGTTCTATCACGTCTATTCAGGCAGTTTATGTACCTGCGGATGATTTGACCGATCCATCACCAGCAACTACTTTTGCCCATTTGGATGCGACGGTTGTATTGTCACGCCAAATTGCCGAGTTAGGTATTTATCCTGCTATTGATCCACTGGATTCAACCAGTCGTCAGCTTGATCCTTTGGTTATCGGACAAGAGCATTATGATGTCGCACGTAGTGTTCAGGGTATTTTGCAAAGATATAAAGAATTACGCGATATTATCGCCATTTTGGGTATGGATGAGTTATCGGAAGAAGATAAGTTGACCGTATCAAGAGCGCGTAAAATGCAACGATTCTTGTCTCAACCGTTCTTTGTTGCTGAAGTATTTACCGGTTCTCCAGGTAAATATGTATCTTTGAAAGATACCATTGCCGGTTTTAAAGGTATTATTGCCGGTGAGTACGATACGATTCCTGAGCAGGCTTTTTATATGGTAGGTACCATAGATGAAGTGCTTGAGAAAGCACGGGCAATGCAAGGATAATAGTTTGGTCTGCCAGTTTAATCACTGGGATCGGATTTAAATCTTGAGAAAGCAAAGACATTAAAAAGCTAATAAATGTTTCTCCCCACCTCGCAGTGGGGAGAATATTGAAACAGGTAAAAAAATGACCATGACCGTACATGTAGACATCGTAAGCGCAGAAAAGGAGATATTTTCCGGATTGGCGGAAATGGTATTTGCTCCGGCTGA
>CAIMDR010000058.1 GCA_903839795.1 uncultured Methylococcaceae bacterium
AAATATTGTAGCGATAATTTTCTGTCCTACATCAGGATGCGCGAGTGGTTTGATATTCATGCCCAGATTATGCAGGTGGTTAAAGGCGATTTAAAAATGCACCCGAACACGGATGATGCGGGTTATGAAAAAATCCATCGCGCTTTGTTACCGGGCTTGTTATCCAATATTGGTTTTCGGCATGAATCCCACGAATATTTGGGCGCACGCGGTTTAAAATTCTTTATTTTTCCGGGATCAGGGCTACACAAATTAAAACCCAAATGGATAATGGCCGCCGAGCAAGTTGAAACCAGTAAGGTTTATGCCCGCAATGTCGCCAGAATTGAACCGGAATGGATAGAGCAATGCGCGGCACATTTGGTTAAGCATAACTATTATGACCCGCATTGGGAAAAGAAATCGGCGCGTTGCAGAGTGTCGGAAAGAACTTTGTTGTATGGCTTAACGTTACAGGCAGGGCGCAAGATTCCTTATGATCATGTTGATCCCAAAGCGGCCCGAGAGATTTTTATTCGTTCGGCGCTGGTTGATCATGATTACCACAGTAACGCACCTTTTTACGTTGCCAATCAAAAATTGTTGGAAGAAGTGGGCATTATCCAGCATAAAGGCCGTCGGGTTGATTTGGTTGAAGATGAACAGTGGCTTTACCAGTTTTACGATCACAAACTGCCGCCCGAGATTTTCAGTGGCGTTACTCTGGATACCTGGCGTAAAACCGTCGAGCGCACCGATCCCAAATTGCTGTTTTTAACGAAAGAGGATTTAACGCGGGAACAGGAAGCAGACTATGTCAATGAATGGGATTTTCCTGACAGCAAGAAAGTGGGTAACTTAACGATTGCTCTGCAATACCGGTTTGAGCCGGGGCATAATGAAGATGGTGTAACGGCAATCATTCCTGTGCATCAATTAAATCAGCTTTCTCAAGCGGCGTTTGATTGGTTGGTGCCCGGTTTATTAGAGGAGAAATGTGTTGCCTTGATTAAATCTCTGCCCAAGAACATTAGAAAACATTTTGTTCCCGTACCGCAAACCGTTAAACAGTGCCTGGAAATTGAGCCTGATTTTAAAGGACTGGTACAGGAATGGTTGGGAAACCGCCTACGAAAATTAACCGGTGAAGCCATCCCGCTTAATGCCTGGAGTTTGGATAGTTTAACGGATCATTTAAAGATGAATTTTAGAGTCATCGATGATCAGGGTAACTTGCTGGATTACGGTCGGGATTTGAAAAAATTACAGCTTAAGTATGCGCTTAAAGCTGAAGACAGTTTTGATCAGATAGCGACGGATGAATTAAGTTATACGGGCTGTATTCAGTGGGCCTTTGATGATCTGCCAGAGACTTGGCAGTTTATTCAAAAGGGGCAAACCTTCATTGGTTTTCCGGCCATTATTGATGAGGGTGATGCGGTTGGCGTGCGTATTTTTGACACGGAACAGAAAGCTGCACTCCAGCATCAGTCTGGCTTGATGCGTTTGCTTCAGTTGCAATTACGTAAAGAATGCACTTATGTTCTTAAAAATATGCCGCAGTCAGCGATGGCAGAATTAACCTATAATCGTTTGCCCAAACATCCGGTTATACCCAATTTGTCGAGTGGAAACTTGGGAGCAAGTGCCTCTTATAAAGAAGATATGTTGTTTTTGATTTTTTATAGCGTATTTATTGAAGGTAAAAGCCTGCGTACTCAAGAGGCTTTTGAGCAAAATTTACAGCAACACAAGTCAGAGTTAATAGGCGTTGCTAATGATGCCGGAAAATTGGCTTTGGAAATTATGGCGCATTACGGTGACATAAAAAAGACGGTAGCACGTATTTTAAAAGCCACTGATCCTTTGGCTGTCGATATTAATGAGCAATTGGATTTGCTGGTTTATGTCGGTTTTATTCGCAATACCCCTTACCAGTCGCTTAAAGCCATTCCCCGTTATCTCAAGGCAATACAGTATCGTCTGGATAAGATTGATAACAACCTGCAAAAAATTCAGGAAGTCAGGCGTTATTCAACACGTTTTTGGAATGACATCGAGAAAAAAGCAAAAAAAGACCTCGTTATTCCTGAACAAGATCCTTTCCGTTGGGCTCTTGAAGAATTCAGGGTTTCGGTATTTGCCCAGCAACTTAAAACCGCTTACCCGGTTTCCGTAAAACGCATGGATAAGCTTTGGGATGAACGCGGGTAAAACTTAAAAGATTTTCACCACGAAGACACTAAGGACACGAAGAAAGAAATTTAAAGGGAAAGCATGACGGAGTTTGCAACTCCGTCATGCTTTCGTTTTGAAAGTGATTGAAGTCTCCAAACGTTTCGGTTGCAAACCCCGCCCCGTGTTCGGCTATGAATAATCAAAATGTCGGGTTACGCCATCGCTAACCCGACCTATATGGCTCAAGAGTAAAAAGTATAATGCAGTTTTTTATATTTTATTGGCTATTGATAAAGAAAAAAATAAACTCTTAACGCCACGCCACGCCATTACTGGCTAAAAATGGAGTGATTGTAGTTTGTGGGGCGTGGTTTTAGTATATTTTTAACTTTTTTGAAATTTAATTTGAGCAACAATAGGTAAAACATGAACACAAAATTTTTAACAACAGCAGCAGTCTTGGCGCTTAGCCTTAGTACCGGCGCTCAAGCGTCCTTAGTGGCTCGT
>CAIMDR010000059.1 GCA_903839795.1 uncultured Methylococcaceae bacterium
ATAACCTTGAACAGCAATATTTATTTCACTTTCAAATTTTGAGATAAGCTGGTTATATGATTTATAAACTTTCACATAACGACTGACTAAATACTTGTCTAATGAATTTTGATGGTCGCCGCCCCAATCAAAATTTTTAAGTTTGTAGAGTTCAGAAACCAGCGAGGCAATATCAAGTGTCAGAATTTGATTTTGATTTTTCCATTTGATGTAACTATTTAAAAGAGCGTGCGAATTTTCGTCGTCTTTAGAAAGTAAATCAAATAACTCAATAAACTGCTTACTCAAGCCTTTTTCATTTAGAGAAATGTTGTTGGTTTGGATAAACTCAGCGACAAGTTCTTTACGAGCAATGGATTTTGTTTTTAACCATAAAGACCCTGTAATATCAGTATTAAATTCTTCAAGTTGTTGGCTTTCGTAACACTTTTTCCAATAATCAAAATCTTTCATTATGCAACTTGTTTATGTTGAGTTGAGGATAAAAAGTGTTTTTTCTTCGGTTGGCAAACAAATAAAATTTCCTGGCTTCCCGCTACACTGCCTTTGCCTCCCCTACCGTTTTGATAAGTCTTCGTCTCAACTTTAACTTGTCTGTGCTTGGAAAGAATTTTTTCAAATTCTTCAATACAAGGGTAGCTGCGATTGTTATAACTAATCAACCAATGCGGGATGTCTTCAGCAACCTCAAAGAGTTTTTCGAAAGAAGCAATCACTTCTCGTTTTTTATCAAAGCCACTGAATCTTTGTGGTTCGTAGCGCTTAATACCGTTAATAAATTGTTTGTCTTGCCAATATTCGGTAAAAGTTTCAAGTAGATGGTAGAAGCTTTGGTAGTCGGCGTGACTGTCACAATAAGGCGGGTCAAAATAAGCCAAGTCAATTTTTTCAAGTGTTGGCAACAATTCTAAAATATTTTTATGATGGCTATGATTTTGTTGTTTGTTGTCAAAAACAGCATTGTTGTATTGGGGTAGCAGCTCATCAAAAATTTCTTTTATAGGTCTTACCAAGCTCCGGTTTCGCTTTATTCTTTCAGGGTCACTTGCATACTGTAATGCTTGTGTGTGGCCAAAGTGCCCCATCGTTATTTTTCTGGTCATGCTTCGATTAATAACGGTATAAACAAGAGCTTGTTTATACCTATTTTCTAACAAGGGAATATTAGCTCTTAAATTATCCAAGAATTCAGCTTCGGCCTGTTGAAAAAAAATATTGGTAAATGTGTTTTCAATTAACTGAAACTGTTCTTTATTTTTGGAGGGTGAAAAAAGAAAGTTGAGGTCGTCTTCTGTCAGTTTGGTTTCGTTATTTTCAATAAGAGCTAAGCCGATTTGATTGTTGAAGTTTAAAAAATCATTGGTGATGGTTTTAAATCCCAATTGCTTGAAAAGAAATGCCATTGATTGTGAACCTGAAAAAGCATCAATTGCAGTCTTTACGTTACCCGGAATAAATCGGTTTATCCAAGCCAAGTGAGTATGCTTTGCTCCCAGATATTGGGGGGCAGGGAATTGATAGTTAAAATAAGTAGGTTGATCAAAAAGCATTTTGTATTGTTACTCTTGCAAACTTAGCCATTGATAAAAGTAAATCGGGCGGTGCTAATATTCACCCGATTTTTACAACTATTAAATTACAATATATAACGACTTAAATCTTCGTCTTCAGCAAACTCGGTCAAATGTTGGTCAACATAAGCGGCATCAATAACGATCGCTTTTTCAATAAGGTCGGGTGCATTATAGGAAATTTCTTCCAGTAACCGTTCCAACATGGTGTGTAGTCTCCGCGCACCAATATTTTCGGTTCTTTCATTCACTTGCCAGCCCAGTTCGGCAATGCGTTGGATACCATCGGTGGCAAAGGTTAAGGACACGCCTTCGGTGGCCAGCAACGCTTCATATTGTTCAGTTAAGGAGGCATTGGGTTCTGTCAAAATACGAACGAAATCATCGGCTGACAAGGCACTTAGCTCAACGCGAATAGGAAAACGGCCTTGTAGTTCGGGAATCAGGTCGGAGGGTTTGGCAACATGAAATGCGCCTGAAGCGATAAACAAAATGTGATCTGTTTTGATGGTACCGTATTTAGTGCTGACCGTGCTGCCTTCAACTAACGGCAACAAATCCCGCTGGACGCCTTCACGCGATACTTCACCGCCACCGCCGCCCAATTCAGAACGCTTGCATATTTTGTCTATTTCATCCAGAAACACAATGCCGTTTTGTTCTACGGACTCTACTGCACGCAGCCTGATATCATCTTCATTAACCAGTTTGGCGGCTTCATCTTCCTTTATGGACGCCAAGGCTTTTTTAATGGACATTTTGCGTGATCTGGTTTTATCCGAACCCATGCTTTGGAACATGCCTTGTAATTGACTGGTCATTTCTTCCATGCCGGGAGGTGCCATAATTTCTACGCCCATAGGCGCAACATGCACATCAATTTCAATTTCCTTATCATCCAGATCGCCTTCGCGTAATTTCTTGCGCATTTTTTGACGGGTAGATTCTTCCGAGTCAGACAACATGCCGGCATCCGCTCTGGGTAATAGAATATCCAACACTTTATCTTCGGCCGCATCGTAGGCTTTGGATTCAACCTTGTCCATTTCTGCTGTCCGCGTCATTTTGACGGCAGTATCGACCAAATCCCGAATGATGGATTCAACATCCCGACCGACATAGCCCACTTCAGTAAATTTGGTGGCTTCTATTTTAATAAAGGGGGCATTTGCCAAGCGTGCCAAACGGCGAGCGATTTCGGTTTTACCAACGCCGGTAGGGCCAATCATTAAGATATTTTTGGGCGTAATTTCATCGCGTAAAGCAGAATCAACCTGCTGACGGCGCCAACGGTTTCTTAGTGCGATAGCGACAGATCGTTTGGCACTGGCTTGACCAACAATGTGTTTGTCCAGTTCACTTACAATTTCTTTTGGAGTCATGTGTGTCATGCTTTTACTCATTAGGTTCTGCGTCTAGTTCTTCTATGCGCAGATTGTGATTGGTATAAATACAGATATCAGC
>CAIMDR010000060.1 GCA_903839795.1 uncultured Methylococcaceae bacterium
AAGCGTCCTTTGCGTACCGTCAAATCCTGTCCATAGCTTTTGTAACGGGCCTTGTTCATATCGATATTACCGTGCATCGCCAGTTGTTCGCCAGTCTGGGTGATCTTTAATTTACCGGTCAGATTGGTTGCCAGACCCTGTCCTGAAAAACTGACTTGCTTGCCCAGTTCAAGGTCTATATCGGCGTCAATAGAGGGAGTGGCGGGATTATTTTCTTTGACCTTTTGTTCCCCAAGAATGATTTCATCGGGGCTGACTTTTACGGCATTTTCAGGCAGTTGTTTTAGCGTCATGAGGGCTTTGGGTACTTTTAAGAGGCCGGACACTTTGCCTTTATTTTCAGCAAACACGAATTTTAAATCGGGCGAAATGGCAATTTGCGCTTCCGGCAATTTGGCGATCTCAAAGTTTTCACCTTTTAGCATGAGCTCAACAGGCCAGCCTGCTTGAGCTTGCAAATGGGCAAGCCCATTGAGATTAATAATGCCTTCAGCCGATTTTGCTGAACCGGTTATGTGAACCGTGTCATTATTATCACCTAAAGCCAAGGCTTGAAGTTTAATGTCACGAAGCGCAAGCCCCAGTTCATTAATATCAACAGCGCCACCGGTAAAACGAATTGCGCCGCTGGCAACCGGTTTTTCCAGAGTGCCTTGCAAAGTCAGATCGGTGTTCAGTTGTCCTTTAATATTCGATAGCTGGGGCGCATAAGCATTCAGCATTGCAAATTCAACGATTGATGCAGTGACCTGACCGGATAGGTTTTGCGTTTTACCGGTATCGATTTGCAATTGGGCGCGAAGATAATCCTGACCAACCAGCTTTACGTCAATATCCGCCGATACCTTAGCACCGTTAAGACTGCCCGATAGTGCAGAGGCACCCAAGGCAATTTGGGTTGGCGCGGCACTGGAGCCTGATAAAATCGTTAACGGTGGACTATCGATTTTATAATGTCCGGCCAACACGCCATCTTGCTGTTGAAGGTCTGCATTAATGGTGACCAAACCGTTTAGCCGCACTTGCCCAGATGAATTTTCCGGTTTAAGCAGCACCGGTAACAAAGCACCATTAATTTGAAGACGCTTGGCCTGCCCACCGGAGGCAACCGCGTGAAGGTCAATATCTCGAATACCAAAACCGGAATCAGTCATGTTGACTGCGCCTTTGGCAAGGTCTATTTGCCCGATGACCAGCGGATTTTTCACAGACCCCTGCACTGTCAAGTCGGCTGTTAACAGTCCCTGAGTACCTGATAATTGCGGAGCAAACATTTCCACCAAGCCAAGTTCATTGATTGATGCGGCCAGCTGACCACTGATAGCCTGACTTTTACCGGTATTTATTTGCATCTGACCCCGTAAATAATCCTGACCGGCCAGCTGTAGATCAACATCTGCCGTCAGTGTGTCGCCTTTAATGTTGCCTGATAGCGATGATGCACCTAAGGAGATTGCTTTCTCTTGTACTAAAAGCGTTGCCGGTGACAGTTCAAATTGATAGCGACCGGTCAGCAAATTCTTTTGCCGTTGTAGTTGTGTATCCGCATTGAGGGGGCCGTTTAACTGGACAGGTTCAGGCAAATAAGCCGTCATCAGCTTTGTCGGTAATGCCAGCGCCTTGAGGGCAACGTTAAAATCAGTGTTGGCGAGATAACTGCCGTGGGTACAAAGTGAGGCGGTTTTTTGAACCAGACAAGCCTCGTCTAAAGTGATGTCAAGCCCTGAAGCTTGTTGACCGACATTGACCGCCACGTTTTTTTTAAGCTGCCAAAGACCCAAATCTTGATTGTTCACATCCAGTTTTAAAAACTCACCTTTCCAGTTACCGGTGTTAAAACCGCCTGATAATGCCGTTGATAAATCCCCGTAAACGGAATTAATGTCGGCTTTAAAACGGTGCTGTAGCAATGAACCCAGGACTTCAATTTGCACGGATTCTATTGGCACGGCACCGGTTTTGAGGGTGTTTGCTGACAATAATATTTTGGATTTTTTTTGGGGTTCTGGAGAATAATCAATAGTTATGGCCAACTGTCCGGCGCTGTGTTCGGCAAAATGAACCCGTTTGCCTTGCGCCTGAAATTTTACGGTCGGGTTTTTCCATGTTCCTTGCACAACCCCGTCACCTTTCAGCCTGCCGCCCAATGTTGGCCATAACGCCTCTAAAGTCGGGGTGTCAATAGACAAGTCAAGCGTTGATTGCGCTTGTCCCAAGGTGCCGTTGATTGCAATTTTATTGGCTCCCGAGTTAATGCGCAGCTCATCAACTTTGAGTTGATCACCGTTTAAAGCCAGCTTGCCAGCGACACTCACCGGATTGCCGCGTAATTGCCCCGACAGCTTGTTAATCTCTGCGTCAAGTTGCAATGCTTTTGCATCCAGTTGACCTTTTACGTGGGTGTTAAAGTTTACGTTGCCAGGCAGTTCGGGAAGTAGTATGGCCGGATTAAAATTCTGACCCGTTGTCGTTAAATCAAAAGTGGGCGATGCCAGCCAGGATAAATTGCCATTGACCTGAAATAATCCGGTTTTGGATTTAAGTTCCAGTTGATCTATGGAAAGACTGTTCTGACTGCCTTTGCCATTAAAAGACACACTGGCCTCCGGTAAATACTGCTGGGTTAAATGCCCGTTTAGCGTAAGCTGATAAGCGTTAAGCAAACCGTTAAGCTGAATACTACCCTGTTCGCTTTTTATCTGGGGAGTCGTTCCGGCAAGCGGCCATACTACGTTAGTCCAATCGGCACGCGAGCTTATACGTGGCTGGGTTTGCAAATCATCCAGATGTCCTTTTAAATTGACCATAAAAGGCGAAGATAAATGGTTATCAAATGACAACGTGTTAATATCGCCCGTAATGGTTGTTAAACCTTGCCATAAGCCGTTTTGTTCTGCGTTAACCTGCCAGTCCGAGGTTATTTTAAAAGGAAAACCTTTGCCTAAAGTCATCTGACCTTGTGCGGTTACCGTGAGGGGTTGAGCATTAACGGCCAAGGAAATAATCTTAAGTTGATCATCCTCAGTGGCGAGTGCCAGTTGCATTTTTTCAAGTTTTTGCACCAAATCACCGTGATAAAACTGCATGTCAGTCAGCAGAAAATTTTCAATAACTATCTGCACCGGTAACAGCAGTTCGGCATTTAGATCAAAACCGCTTTGTTCTTGTGGTACTTTTGCAGCAGTCATCGTCAAACCATTAACGGCCACGTCAATAATTTTTAAAGTGCCTGAGAACAGTCGGGCAGGTTGCCAGGCAAAAGCAAAATGATTAATTAATATCGATTCGGTGTCGCTTTGATAACTAAAGTCAGTCAACGACAGGCGATCCAGCAAGCGGCCTTCTGTGGTCGCCACCGAAACCTGTGCCGGTAAAACAGCAAAAACCGTTCGCAACAGCCAGCGACTGCCTGCTTCACTGCTGATTAATCCGAGTAAGCCAACAGGAATCATCAATACCATGACTATAATGATCAAAAAAATGCTGCGTTTTTTCATATCCTTGCGCCTGCGGCAAAATGGATCTGAAATGAAGAATTTGAATCATTCAAGGGAATGGCAAAATCAACCCGAACCGGACCAAAAGGCGAATACCAGCGTACGCCTAATCCTGCGCCGGTTTTTAAACGGATATTACCCAGATTAAAAGCATCGCCACTGTCAATAAATGCAGAAACGCCCCAGTCATCAAAAATCGCTTTTTCGTATTCCAGGCTAAGTACGGTTAAAAATTTGCCGCCAATGACATTCCCCTGATTGTCCTTGGGCCCCAGTTCTTTATAGGCATAACCGCGAATGCTGTTAATACCACCGGCATAAAATCGGTACGATGTTGGCAATTTATCAAACTGGTCAACCAGTGTTGCGCCCAGTTCTGTTCGGCCAATAAATTTACTGTTCCAAGGTAGAGGGTGCATCCATACCGCTGACAAGGCGGCTTGAAGAAAACTGACATTGGACAGTGGATTTTGATAACTGCCGCTGGCGTCAAATTTTGCCCGATAACCTTGGGAGGGGCGCAAAGCGTTATCGGCGACAGATTTAAACCAACTGCCACCCGGCACCAGCAACAGTGTCTGGGTTGTGTTTGATCCTATCAGAAAGTCTTCATAATCAAGATCAAGAAATAGCGTCTGTTTCCAGCCACTGTCCAGTGCATGTTTTAAACGCCCGGAAAGCATCGCAGACGTGGTTTTAAAGCTGTTGGTATCTTCGCGTTTGAGTCCACCGCCGAAGCTAAAAAAATCGCTGACCGGATTGTTTAATGGCACGTTGTATTCTACGGCAGTTGTTGATAATACCGGCGACAGATCAAGTTCTGAGGTAAGAAAATGTCCCAGGCGGTTCAAACGGCGGTTTTCATACGCTGCACTTATCAGCGGGCCGATATCGGTATCGTAACCCGCGCCAAAGGTAAAATGATGCTTCTTTTTGGGTTGCAGTTTAAGGGTGACAGGTACTTTTGGGTCGGTTTTTTCAGTATCGGGATCAATGTCTATCATCTCAAAATAGCCGGTTTTTGAAAGATCGTTATGGGTTTTGGCCAATTGTTCGCTGGAATAAAAATCGCCGCTTTTTATCGAAATATATTTGGCTACAAATTCAGGATTTAAAATATCCTGCTCAACGATAACCTTGCCAAAAACCATGCGTTTTCCGGCATCAAATACTAACTGGATATGCGCTTGATTAAGCTCTTTATCAATAATGAGTTTTTTTTCTGTAAACGGCCCTTTCAAATAACCCCTTTCAAGTGCCAGCGACTCAATCCGGCGTTTCATCTTTTCGTATTGGCTATGGTCAAGAGGACTGCCGGCGGTTTTAAGCAATTTATCATGCAGTTTTTTAAACTCAGCATCATCACGCGAGGCACCGGTAAAGGTAACGCTGATGTTCTTGACGTAAACCTGCGCCCCCGG